>NZ_JAAGPK010000213.1:0-11589 GCF_017104685.1 Burkholderia sp. Tr-20355
TCGCTCGCGCGCCGCGCCCCGCGAGCCGCAGCGCGGCGCGTAGCGGCGTTCGGCCCGCTCGCGGTCACCAGTCGTATTTCGCGCTGGCCAGCACGGTCCGCTCGTTGCCGAACACGCAGACGGCATATGATTGACAGCCGCTGACGTAGCGCCGGTCGAACAGGTTCGCGACGTTCAGCGCGAAACGCCAGCGCGGCAGGTCGTAATGCAACGCGAGGTCATACAAGGTCGCGCTCGGCACCGTGAGCGCATTGTCGGGCGCGCCGGCCGACGCGCTCTGGTAGCGCACGCCGCCGCCGATCCCGAGCCCGGACAGCGCCCCCGTACGCCAGGTCCAGTCGGCCCACATCGACGCCATCTGCCGCGGCAGCGGCACGGACACCGGCCAGTGGTTCAGCGACGCATCGTTCGCCTGCACGTTCTTGACGTCCTGGTACGCATACGACGCGACGATCGACAGCTCGCGCGTCACCTTGCCGACCGCGCTCAGCTCGATGCCGCGCGAGCGCACCTTGCCGGTCTGCACGGACGTCGTGCCGGTCGGGTCGAGATTCACCGGCGTCGGCGTCACGACGTTGGTCTGGTCGATCTGGTAGACGGCCGCGCTCAGCATCAGGTTCCTGCCGGGCGGCTGCCAGCGCAGCCCGGCTTCGGCCTGCGCGCCGCGCGTCGGTTTCGGCAAGCCGCCGCCGAACATCCGCACGCCGACGACCGGATCGAACGACGTCGAATAGCTCACGTACGGCGACACCCCCGCGTCGCCCTGATAGGTCAGTCCGACGCGCCCGGAAAACGCACTGACGTCCTGCCGCGCCTGCGTGCCGGCCGTCCGGTCGTCGAAACGCGCATTCACGACGTCCTCGCGGCCGCCGAGCGTCAGCGTCCAGCGCCGCCAGCGGATCTGGTCCTGCGCATACACACCGACCGCATTCATCGCCGTGTACTGGTCGACATGACCGAGCGACGTCGGGCCGGCGAAGATCGCGGCCGTCACCGGCCGGTAGACGGGGTGGTACAGGTTGAGCGACGGCGCCAGCGCAAGCCACACGCTGTTGGTCGTCGTCTGCCGGTCGAATTGCAGGCCGAACAGCAGCGTATGCTCGAGCGGCCCCGTGCCGAAGCGCGCCTGCGCGTGATGGTCGACGTCGAGCCGGCTGTAGTTGAGCTGGAACAGCCCCGCGAAACGCATCATGTTCGTCGTGCTGCGCGGCGCGAGGCCGTTGCCGAACACCGTCGCATCGTCCAGCGACAGGTGCGACCAGCGCACGTCCTGGTGCAGCGTCCAGATCGCATTCACGCGGTGTTCCAGCGTGTAGCCGAGCGACCATTGCTTCTTGCGGTAGTCGTTGAACGACGGATCGCCCATGTAGATGTCCTGCGACAGGCGGCCGTTCGGGTTCGGCAGTACGGTGCCCGACGCGGGCAGGAAGTTCGACGAAATGTCGCCGCTGTCCTGCAGGAACGTCGCGGCAACCGTCAGCGACGTATCGGCGTCCGGCCGCCAGCGGAACGACGGCGCGAGCGCGACGCGGCGATCGCCGTTCGGGCCCGTCACCGCGTTGCCGTCGCGCGCGACGCCGACGAAGCGGTACGCATACTTGCCGTCCGGATCGAGCGTGTCGCCGACATCGAGCATGACCTGCTTGCGCGCATCGTTGCCGATCTGCACGCCGGCCTCGCGCACGCGTTCGCCATCGGCGCGCTTCGTGTGCGCGTCGACGATCGCGCCGGGCTCGCCCGCGCCGTACAGCACCGACGTCGGGCCGCGCAGGATCGCGATCGAATCGATCGTGTACGGATCGATGCGCCAGTTCGCGATCACGGCCGTATTCGGCGCCGCCACGCCGTCGACGTACAGCGTCGGCGTGAAGCCGCGCAGCGCCGCATACCAGTCGGTCCGGCTGTCGGCGCCGAACGTCGAGAAACCCGGCACGTAGCGCAGCGCCTGGTTCAGGTCGGCCGCGCCGGTCATCTCGATCTGCCGCGCGGTGACGATATTGACCGTTTGCGGGATCTCGGCCACCGGCGTGTCGGTCTTCGTGCCGGCCGTGGTTCGCCGCCCGACGAGCCCGGCGGACGCGGCATCGGCGGTTCCTTGCACGTCGATTGCCGGCAGCACGGCCGCGGCGGCGCCTGCCTTCGCCGCCGCCGTGCCCGATGCCTGCGCCTGCGCGCCGCCCGCGACCGCCGCGCACAACGTCCCGCCCGCAACGATCGTCATGGTGCGCCGTATCGCGCCTGTCTGCGTCCGCATCGCTTCAATACTCCGTCGTGCTGTCCTGGCCCGTTCGGCCGGATCGACCGGCGCCGTGCGCCGGCGCCCGTCCCGGGGTGTCGTGATGGTCGTGCCGGCGAAGTCGATCGCGCGCGCACCGGCATGCGCCGGCCCGCCGCGGCGCTCGCGGGCGCAGCGATCATACCGGGTGGATGTGACGCGGTGTTCGGGAAAATTCGTAGGCGTCGCCGGCAGGCACGACGCGAAGGTCGGCGCGCGCGTCCGGCCGCGTCGCAGACGACGGGCCGCGCCGGCATACGCACTGCCCGCGGCGCCGGTATCGTCAGCGGCGACTCAGGTATTGTCCATGCGCCACCGGCGCGGGCTGACGCCGGTCAGGCGCGTGAAGGTGCGCGAGAAGTGACTCTGGTCGGCGAACCCGCACGCCGCCGAGATCATGCTCAGCGGCATCTGCGGGTTGCGCAACCATGTCTTTGCCCGTTCGACGCGCTGCACGATCAGCCAGCGATGCGGCGGCATCCCGGCTGTCTGGTGAAACGCCTTGACGAAATGGCCGCGCGACAGGCCGCAGGCGCTCGCCACATCGGCGAGCCCGATTTTCCCGTCGAGGTGTTCGAGCAGCAGTTCCTTCGCCCGCTGCTCCTGCGACGGCGTGAGCTTGCCGGCCGACTTTTCCCGCCGCTCGCCGACGCCGCCGTACCGATGGGCGACGTGTGCCTGAAACGCCAGCCCCACATGATCGATGAAGAGCTGCGACGCCTGGTCGGGGCTAGACAGCGCCGGCAGCAACGCGCGGCCGAGCGCATGGATGATCGGGTCGTTCGCGCTGAGGTGAGGCGGCAGGTAGAGTTGCGGGCGTTGCCGGCCGCCGAGGTCGTCCACCGTCTCCTCCAGCGTATGGCGCGGCAGGTGGAAATGGAGGCAATCGAACGCGCCCTTGAGATCCGCCACCCAGTTGCGGTCGAGGTCGTGGATCGTCACGGTCCCCGCGTCGTACGGGACGAACGGCGCGCGGCGGCCGTCGAGCCACAGCTCCTGTTCGCCGAACGGGCGCAGCTGCAGCACGATGAGATCCGAGTGCTCGGGCGTGTAGGGGGCGGTCAGCCCCATGTTCCTGCGCAGCGTCTTCAGCCGGCTGATGCCGACCTGCCCTTTCGGCAACGTCTGGGTAACGACGGTCTGCCGCACGTCGGCCGGCATGAAATCGGAGGTGGCGGTGTCTGACTGAGGCGCAGTCATCGGTTGACGCGAGCGGCGAATGACGAGGCTCGCCAGTCTAGCAAATCGCGGTGGGACGCGCTGCCCGTACCGCGCATGCGCTGGTATGATGCGCGAGCCCCTCCCTCCCGGAACCCGCGATGAAGCTGTCATTCGAAGCGCTCGAGGCGCTGGACGCGATCGACCGCACCGGCACCTTTGCCGAAGCCGCGGAACTGCTGCATCGCGTGCCGTCCTCGCTGACCTACCTGGTGCAGAAACTCGAAAGCGATCTCGGCGTGATGCTGTTCGACCGCAGCGGGCGGCGCGCGAAGCTCACGCATGCGGGACGCATCGTCGTCGAGGAAGGCCGACGCCTGCTGCGTGCGGCCGAGCAGCTCGAAATCAAGGCGCAGCGTGCGCAGCAAGGCTGGGAAACCGAAGTCCGCGTCTGCATCGACGAAATCCTGCCGTTCGACGCGCTGTGGCCGTACGTGCACCGGTTCTACGCGCTCGGGATGGACACGCGGCTGCGACTGTCGACCGAAGTGCTCGGCGGCGCATGGGACGCGCTGATTTCGCGCCGCGCCGATCTGGTCGTCGGCGCGGCGGGCGACCCGCCGGAGCTGCCGGGCATCGTCGCGCGGCCGATCGGCTCGCTCAGGCACGTCTTCGCCGTCGCGCCGACGCATCCGCTCGCGTCGCTGCCCGAGCCGCTGCCGATGGCGTCGGTCGTCCAGTATCGCGGCGCGGTGATCAGCGATACGTCGCGCGAACTGCAGCCGCAGTCGGTCGCGATCGACGCCGGCCAGCCGTATCTCGCGGTGCCGACGCTCGCGGCCAAGCTCGATGCGCAGTGCGAAGGGCTCGCGGTCGGCACGCTGCCGGAATGCATCGCCGCGCGCGCGATCGCCGACGGCAGGCTCGTCGCCCGCCAGGTGACCGGCATGCGCGACACCACGCACTGCTATCTCGCGTGGCGCGGCGACGAAGCAGGCCGCGCGCTGCACTGGTGGGTCGAGCAGCTCGACCGTCCCGACCTGGTCGAGCGCTTCACGGCGCCCGACAAATCGACCGGCTGATTCGTCCATTCACGGCCGGGGCTGGCGCGGGCAGCCATCCGTCCGACGCTTGACCGCGCACCCGTCATGCACGCCGCCGACCCGGCCTGCGCGCAACCGCACCATCCGCCTCACACCGCCCCCACCCGCCTCGATCGTTTCCTTTCAGATCGTTTAAGACGCCGCTCAGGACTTTCATCCGCGCGTCCCTTAACGTTGGAGTACGACGCCGACACGCGACAGCGCGCCGGCACGCCTCCACGACTCGCCGCGCGAGTACTCAAGGGAAACGCCAGATGACAGCCCAGACGAACGACGTGCCGATCGCGGACACGATCTTTTTCAACGGCAAGATTGCGACACAGGACGACAAGCGCTCGTTCGTCACCGCGCTCGCGGTGAAGGACGGCCGCGTGCTCGCCGCCGGCAACGAACACGACGTGATGCGCCACGCACGCGGCGACACGCCGCGCGTCGACCTCAACGGCCGCACCGCGATCCCGGGCCTGAACGATTCACACCTGCACGTGATTCGCGGCGGCCTGAACTTCAACATGGAGCTGCGCTGGGACGGCGTGCCGTCCCTCGCGGACGCGCTCGACATGCTGCGCCGCCAGGTGCAGCGCACGCCCGCGCCGCAGTGGGTACGCGTGGTCGGCGGCTGGAACGAGCTGCAGTTCGCCGAACGCCGTCTGCCGACGCTCGACGAAATCAACGCGATCGCGCCCGATACGCCGGTGTTCATCCTGCACCTGTACGACAGCGCGCTGCTCAACGGCGCGGCGCTGCGCGCGGTGGGCTACACGAAGGACACACCGAACCCGCCGGGCGGCGAGATCCGGCGCGATCGCCACGGCAACCCGACCGGGATGCTGATCGCGCGTCCGAACGCCGGCATCCTGTATTCGACGCTCGCGAAAGGCCCGAAGCTCGGCTACGACGACCAGGTGAATTCGACGCGACACTTCATGCGCGAACTGAACCGTCTCGGCGTGACGAGCGCGATCGACGCGGGCGGCGGTTACCAGGCCTACCCGGACGACTACGCGGTCATCATGGATCTCGCGAAACGCGGCGAGCTGACGATGCGCATCGCCTACAACCTGTTCACGCAGAACGCGAAGCAGGAGATCGAAGATTTCGCGAAGTGGGTGAAGATGACGAAGCCCGGCGACGGCGACGAATTCCTGCGCGTGAACGGCGCGGGCGAGATGCTCGTGTTCTCCGCCGCCGACTTCGAGGATTTCCTGGAGCCGCGCCCCGACCTGCCCGACACGCTCGAAGCCGAGCTGACGGCGGTGGTCCGCCTGCTCGTGCAGAACCGCTGGCCGTTCCGGCTGCATGCGACCTACGACGAATCGATCAGCCGCTTCCTGAACGTGTTCGAAGCCGTGAACCGCGAGATCCCGTTCAACGGGCTGCGCTGGTTCTTCGACCACTGCGAGACGATCTCGGACGCGAACATCGCGCGGATCGCCGCGCTCGGCGGCGGCATCGCGGTCCAGCACCGGATGGCGTTCCAGGGCGAGTACTTCATCGCGCGCTACGGCGCCGACGCGGCCACGCGCACGCCGCCGATCCGCGCGATGCTGGACGCCGGCCTGCCGGTCGGCGCCGGCACCGATGCGACGCGCGTCGCGAGCTACAACCCGTTCGTGTCGTTGTACTGGATGGTGTCCGGGCGCACCGTCGGCGGCACCGCGCTGTACGGCGAGCGCAACCGGCTCGACCGCATGGAAGCGCTGCGCCGCTATACCGTCGGTAGCGCCTGGTTCTCGAACGAGGACGATCGCAAGGGCGCGCTGGTGCCCGGCCAGTACGCGGATTTCGCGGTGCTTACCGACGACTACTTCACGGTCGACGAGCCGCAGATCAAATACCTGTCGTCGGTGCTGACGGTCGTGAACGGCAAGGTCGTGCACGCGGACGAGGAATTCGCGCCGCTCGCGCCGCCGCCGCTGCCGGTCAGCCCCGCGTGGTCGCCGGTGGCCGAGTTCGGCGGCTACAGCCGCTATCGCCCGGTCGCGGCTGCCCGCGCCTGCATCGACAGTTGCGCGAACCAGTGCGGCGTGCACGGGCACGGCCATCTGGCCGCGTGGCGCAACGACGTGCCCGTGAGCGACCACAACGGTTTCTGGGGCGCGCTCGGCTGCAGCTGCTTCGCGTTCTGAACGCCGGCCACCCGACCGGTTTCCTTCGCCGAAACGCGACGGGCGGTGCCGCCGCTCGTCCGCCGTGCACCCATGTGTCGCGCGTGCCGCGCGCACCGCATGGATGCACACCCTTCCAGGCTGTGCCGATCCGATATCGGCGCGGCCCAACCCGTGCGTCGATCGTCTTCGGCGCCCGACCTACTCTTGGAGAATTGCAATGCCCACCGCTTCGGCCCAACCCGGCAAGTCGCTGATCAACCCGACCAATCACACGCTGATCATGATCGACTTCCAGTCGCAGATGTCGTTCGCGACCAAGTCGATCGATCCGAACCTGCTGCGCAACAACACGTCGCTCGTGTCGAAGGCCGCGAAGGAATTCAACGTGCCGACGATCCTCACGACGGTCGCCGAGAAGACCTTCTCCGGTCCGATGTACGAGGAAATCACGTCGGTCTTCCCCGAGGAAAAGCTGATCGACCGCACGTCGATGAACACCTGGGAAGATCCGCGCATCGCCGAACGCGTGAACGCGATCGGCAAGAGCAAGATCGTGCTCGCCGGGCTGTGGACGTCGGTCTGCATCGTCGGCCCGTCGCTGTCGGCGATCGATCAGGGCTTCGAAGTGTATGTGATCGCCGATGCATGCGGCGACGTATCCGACGAAGCGCACGAGCGCGCGATGCAGCGCATGATCCAGGCCGGCGCGCGCCCGATGACGTCGCTGCAATACCTGCTCGAGCTGCAGCGCGACTGGGCACGTACCGAGACGTACGCGCAAACCACGAAGACCGCCGCGCAACATGGCGGCGCATACGGCCTCGGCATCACCTACGCGAAGTCGATGTTCGGCGCGAGCGAAGGTCACTGACCGGTGTCGCGGGCGGCATGCCGCCCGCGAACGCCGCATGCTGCCGGCGGCGCCTGCGTCGCCGGCAGTGCCCTTGACGGGCATCGCGTCAGCCGGTCGAGCCGGGCGGACGCTTCATCTCCTTCCTGATCCGTACGATCGAGCCGAGCGGGGCATGCCCCGTCCCGGCCGGCGGGATCATCTTCCATTCTTCCATCGCGCCCCGTTCGATCGCGAACCCGCTCGTCGCCCGCGCCGGTTCGGGTTTGCCGCCGACGACCGGGCACACGTCATCGCTTCGACGCCGACGGACGCTCGGCGCAGCCACCGCACGGACGGCCGTATGAAGCCGCGTGCCGACGAATCCCGCTCGTCCGGCCGACGCACCATAGCGGGCCACGCGCGGGAAATCCGCTACATCGATACGAAAACCGGACGCTCGCGGCACCGGAGCCGGCTGGCTTCGTCCGGCCGCGAACGGCGCACGGGTATGCGCCGACGCAGGCCGCCAACGCGCTATTCCTGCCGGCGAATGACGGCGGGCAGCGCATAACGGCCGGCGCCCGCGATGGCGATCGTGCCGAACAGGATCAGCAGCATCCATGCGAATTGCCCGTCGCGCAGCGACCAGTCCGGATGGACGAACACCAGCGCGACGAGCGTGACGATCAACACCGGCAGCGCTGCAAGCCTCGTCCACACGCCGACGATCATGAAGACCGGGCAGACGACTTCGGCGAAGATCGCGAACAGGATCGACAGCGTCCGGCCGAGATGAAACGGATCCTCGATGGCGGCGGCTTCCGCCGTGTAGTGGATGAGCTTCGGCAGGCCGTGAACGGCGATCAGCAACAGACTGGCGGCAACCCGCAGGAACAGCAGGCCGAGATCGACGGCGTGGCGGGAAAGATTCGATTGGGCAGGATTCATGCGACGGGAAAAGGATGAGGTTCGGTTCGGCGCAAGGCCGCGGCGACGCGCGTGTCCGGCGTCGGGCGCGTGTTGCCGCGCTTGCGATGGACGGCGTCGCGCGACCCCGGCGCACGCGCGCGGCGGGCGCCGCATGCGTGCCGGCGAGTCGCCGACGCGTTCGTGCAATCTACGCGCGCCGCCCGCCGCTGTCCCGCTGTTGGTCCCGCCGATTGCCTGAAACGTTCTGAAGCGCGATACCGCGGCCGACGGGCGTGTCGTTACGACCCGCCCGAACGCGGTTCGGCTTCGGCCGCATCGAGTCCGATCGCGTGCGCGTCGGGCCACGTTTCCTGCACGGCCGTCTGCGCGGTTGCCGCGGCATGGACGGCCAGCAGCCGTGTGCGCGTGTCGACGGACACCGGCGGCGCATCCGGATCGCGCATCGCGTCGAGCGCCGCGCGCGCCCGTTCGCGGCACTCGTCGACGAGCGACAGCTCGAACAGGCAGGGCACCGCGACGGCCGCGAGCGCCATGCCGAGCGCGGTGTCGCCCTGTGCAGAGAACGCCCAGTCGAGCGCCTCGCGCAGATTGTCGAGTTCGCGCCGCACCGCATCGAGCCGCGTGCCGCCGTCGTCCGGCGCATCCGTGAACGACGTCAGGAAATAGTGTGCGTGCGCGCGTGCCGCCGCCTCGCACTCGCCGTGCGCGTCGAGCTGCTGCTGCGCATACGCGCGCGTGGTCGCGAGCAGCCGGTAGCGCGGCACCTCCTGCGCGGCGTCGAGGATCAGCAGCGACTTCGACACCAGGCCGGCGATCGTGTCGAGCAGCCGCGTGCCGGTCAGGCCGCGAGTCCCGACAACGCCGCGCACGGCCTCGATCGAAAACCCGCCGCGGAACACGCCGAGCCAGCGCAACAGCAGGCGCTCGTCGTCGTGGAGCAAGCGGTCGCTCCAGTCGTACATCGCACGCAGCGTCCGGTGGCGCGGCAACGCAGTGCGAAAGCCGCCGGTCAGCAGCCGGAAATGGTCGTCGAGGTGCGCGGCCAGCACGTCGATGCCGAGCACGGCGGCACGCGCCGCGGCCAGTTCGATCGCGAGCGGCAAGCCGTCGAGCCGGCGACAGACCGATGCCATCAGCGACACGCTGCGCGCATCGAGCGGGAAACGCGGGTCGGCCGCGCAGGCGCGCGCCGCGAACAGCTGCACCGCGCTCGCGCGCATCGCGTCGTCATCGTCTTCGCCCGGCACGTCGAGCGGCGGAACCGGGCAGACGCGCTCGCCGTTGATGCGCAACGCCTCGCGACTGGTCGCGAGCACGCATGCCCCGCCGGCCGCATCGGTCAGCGCGCTGGCGAGCTGCGCCGCCGAATCGAGCAGATGCTCGCAGTCATCCAGCACGAGCAGCATCCGGCGATGCGCGACGCGGGCGAGCACGGTCTCGAGCGTCGGCGATCCGGCCGGCTGCGCGACACCCAACGCAGCGGCCAGCGCCTCGGGAACGAAACGCGGGCACGCGACCGTCGCCAGCGACACGACGACCGTGCCGTCGGGAAACCGCGCACCGGCACGCGCGGCCGCCTCGACCGCGATGCGCGTCTTGCCGATGCCGCCCGCGCCGACCAGCGTCACGACGCGGGCAGCCTGCAGCGCGGCCAGGACGTCGGCCACCGCCTGTTCGCGGCCGAACAGCACGCTCGACACACTCGTGGCGCGCACCGCTGCGGTACGCACGGGCACCTCGCCGTCATCCTGTCGTGCGACGAGGCGATAACCACGGCCCGGCACCGTCACGATCAGGTTGCGATCGTCGGCCAGCGCCTTGCGCAGCGACGCGATGTGCACCTGCAGGTTGTTTTCCTCCACGACCGTGTGCGGCCAGACGCGCTGCATGATTTCGTCTTTCGAGACCAGTGCGCCGTTCGCCCGAATCAGCAACTCGAGAATGTCGAATGCGCGACTGCCGATACGCAGCAGCTTGCCGTTCGAACGGATTTCACGTCTGTCTAGAAAAACGTGAAGTGTTCCAATCCGGATCATGGGAATTTCTTGTGGATGACATTCAACGGCGCACAGTCGAAATCGCGCGCCGGTTTCGACTTCAATGCTACGGCATTTGCATGAATGAAAGATTCAAATTATTGAAATGAAGCGATCGAATTTTTTGAAATGACGCGCATCGGTCCGGATGGCAGCCTGCCGCGGCGGGGCCGGCCCCGCCCCGCACACGCCGGCCTGCGTCATGCGCGAATGCCTCATTCATTCGTGAATGCATTTCCAATTCCCTGATGAAATGCATTTCAGGATGTTTTCAGGAAAATACAGCTTTTCGTCGTATCGAAACGAACGGCCGTGGTTAATGGGTGGCCTGAATCGGCCCGCCAATTCTTTCAAATTCATTTCACCGCAGTCGGTGTGTCGACAGGCAGCGCGTCACGCCCGCACCTGGCGCGACACGAACTGGTCGACCGCGGACGCGAGAACCATCTCGCGGCAATTCGCCGGACGTTTCGCGCCGCGCCACTGCGGCTTGTAGATCGCGTCGCCATGACGGATCTCGTGGCCGGTGAGCGCGCAGCGCCCGCGGGCGCGCGCCTTCGCGCTGATCCAGCGCTGCTCGTCGTAGCGGCAGTGCGTCGGGTCGCTCCACGACACCAGCACCGACGAATCGGTCTGCCGCTCGACGGCGACGATCGCGCTGTGGCGCCGCACGCTGCCGCTCGACGGTATCGAGACGTCGCCATGGCGACGGCTGCGCGGCGCGATCCAGCGGCCCGCATCGAGCGGCGGGCCCAGCAGCGTCATCGTGTGTGCCCAGCGGTTGAAGGCATCCATGTCGGCATCTCCAGGCAAATGTCGGGCGGTCCGGCGCGATCGGACCCGTTTGTGCCGCGACACGCGTCGTGCGCCGGCGCGCATCGGCGCGAATCGGCGCGCCCCGTGCGATCCACGGCAAGCGGACGGATCCCACGATAGCCACGCGCGGCTGAATAGTCCCGGTCGCGCGCTTAATCGATCTGCCGTGCGGTCGTCGCGGCCGGCCAACCGGCCGTGTTCATAACAATTCAGCCGGAATTCAGTACGGCGCGCAGTCCGCCGGGATAGGCTCCGGTCGGCATGCATTCGTCGGCATTGCGCGCCCTGCCGGGTGCGCAACGACCGGCGCGGGCCTGCTGCCAGGCGC
>NZ_JAAGPK010000214.1:0-11527 GCF_017104685.1 Burkholderia sp. Tr-20355
TCATCCATCGGCAGCCACCCGTGCCTCGCCTCGCCTTAGCCCTCTTTCCCCACCCGACGCTCTTCCGATCTGCGCATCCCGCGTTTCGCGGCCGGCAGCACGAGCGTCTGGCCGGCCTCGACCGGCAGGCTCCACCACGAATACACGCGCCGGCCGTCGAGCGTCGCGCCGAATTCGGTGCCGGTGATCGCGATGCGCGTCGCGCGCGGGAAGCGGAACGCGGCGGGGCCGATCGTGATCTCGACGGCCGCCGCGTCGGGGCGGTTGCCGACGAGCCGGTTGCCGACCTCGAGCGCGAGGCCGTCGAGCGCGCCGCCCTGCGCGACGCCGAGGTGGCGTGCGCCGCGGCGCCCGAGATCCTGCACGGTCGACAGCGGGCCGGCGCGCAACACCTCGATGGTGCCCGGTGCGTTGCTCTGGGTCATGATGCGTCGACTCCCGCAATGGTGAAGCGCACGCGATCGCCGGGCAGCAGCAGCGTCGGCTGCGGCCGCGCCGGATCGAACAGCACCTGCGACGTGCGGCCGATCAGCTGCCAGCCGCCGGGCGACGTGGCCGGGTAGATGCCCGTCTGCGCGCCGCCGATGCCGACCGAGCCGGCCGGCACCTCGAGGCGCGGCGCCGCGCGGCGCGGCGTGTGCAGCGATGCGTCGAGGCCGCCGAGATACGCGAAGCCCGGCTGGAAGCCGACGAAGAACACGACGTATTCGCCGGCCGCGTGGCGGGCGACGACCTCGTCGGCCGGCAGGCCCGTGTGCGCGGCGACGGCCGCCAGGTCGGGGCCGGCGGCCCCGCCGTACTCGACCGGGATCTCGACCTCGCGGCCGTCCGCGTGCTCGACGTCGGCCGTCTCCCACGCGTCGCGCAGCGCGGGCGTGAGCGATTCGGCCGTCGCGGCGAGCGCGTCGAACACGATGGTCAGGTTGTTCATGCCGGGCACGACGTCGATCACGTCGGGCCACGCGCGCGCGGCCTCGGCAACGGCCCAGACGCGGCGCTGGCAATCGAGCGTGGCGGGCGGCGGCACCTCGCAGACGAGGGCGGCATCGCCGAGCGGATAAATGCGGGGTTGCGTCATCGGGCTGGCACGGTTCGGACGGCAATGTTAGCGCACATTGTCAATAAGATATCGATAAGTTACCAATAAGCGTTTTCGCCTAGCCCGTATACAGCGGCTTCTGGCGTACACTCGGCACACCCTGACATCCTGCTTGCGCCGCCTTTCCATGAAGCGTCATCCGACCAAGATCGTGTCATCCGAACACCTCGTTTCCGATTCGAGCGCGGAGCTGTCGGAGCTCGAATACGGGCTCATCATGGCCGGCAACGCATTCAACCGCTGGATGGTGCGCTGCATGTCGGCGGCCGGCGCGAAGGACATGACGGCGGTCGAGGTGTCGCTGCTGCATCACGTCAGCCATCGCGAACGCAAGAAGAAGCTCGCCGACATCTGCTTCGTGCTCAATATCGAGGATACGCACGTCGCGACCTATGCGCTGAAAAAACTGATCGCGCGCGGCTATGTGAAGAGCGAGAAGAGCGGCAAGGAAGCCTTTTTCTTCGCGACCGACGCGGGCCGCGAGCTGTGCCTGAAATACCGCGAGGTGCGCGAGCACTGCCTGATCGAGACGCTGAAGGACAGCGGGCTCACCAACGAGCAGATCGGCGACGCGGCGCAGTTGCTGCGCCACGCGTCGGGCCTCTACGACACGGCCGCGCGCGCGGCGGCGTCGCTGTAAACGATTGCCCGGGCGGTTGCGCGCGGCGTTGCGCTGACGGGCCGGCGACGACGATCGCGGCGCCGCGCGCCGCGTCATCCGGCGGCCGGGTAAAGCGCGCCGTCGGTCACGATCCAGCGCAGCGCGAGATCGTGCGCTTCGGCCGGCAGCGCGTCGACGCGGCACGCTTCATAGGCGATGCCGACCGTCACGGGCGGCGCGTCGCCCGGCCACGCGGCGAGCGTGCGGTCGTAGTAGCCGCCGCCGTAGCCGAGCCGGTAGCGCTCCGGATCGAATCCCACACAGGGAATCAGCAACAGGTCGGGCACGACGACGATTCCCGACGCCGGTTCCGGAATCCGGTGATGACCTTCGCGCATCGGCGTGTGCGCATCCCATGCATGGAACGCGAGCGGCGCATGACGCGCGCCGATCACCGGCAACGCGGCGCGCCGGCCGGCGCCCGCCGCGCACCAGGCGAGCACCGCGTCGCGCGCATCGAATTCCCCGGGCAGCGGCCAGTAGAAGCCGACCGTGCGCGGCGCCAGACGGTCGAGCAGCAAGCGCAGGCGGGCGTCGAGCGCGGCGTTCGCGGCGGGCTGCGACGCGGCGTCGCGACGCGCGCCGGACAGCGTTTTGCGCAGCGCAACCTTCGGGTTCGGCACAGGGTTGCGTGCTATGCTTTCGCTCACTTCGTGCTCCATTCAAATCGATGTCGAACAGCCTTTTCCGAGTATATCGCGCGGTCGCGCTGACGCTTTCGGCCGCCGCGCTCGTCGCCGGTACGGCCGCGTGCGCCGCACCGAACGACGACACGGTCGCCGGGGATGACCAGATCTTCGTACAGCTTCGCGAAGCCGCACGCCGCAACGACGCCGCGAAAGCCGCGCAGCTCGCGTCGATGATCCCGAACTATCCGGTCCCGTCCTACGTCGAGTATTTCCAGATCAAGCCGCAGCTGTTCGATTCGACGGGACGCGCGCGCGTCGATGCGCCGGACGCGCCCGTGCAGTCGTTCCTGCAGCGCTACGACGGCCAGGCGATCGCCGACCGCCTGCGCAACGATTACCTGCTCGTGCTCGGCGCGCGCCACGACTGGCGCAACTTCGACGACCAGTACAAGCGCTTCGTGCTCGACGACGACACGCAGGTCAAGTGCTACGCGCTCGAATCGCGCGCGGCGCGCGGCGAGAACGTCGCCGACGCGGCGCGGGCGCTGCTCGTCGAGCCGAAGAACTACGGCGACGCGTGCGTCGACCTGATCACCGCGCTCACCGTCAACCAGCAGTTCACGAGCGACGACGTGTGGCAGCAGGCGCGCCTCGCCTACGAGCAGAACTACACGACGCTCGGCGGCAAGATCGTCGACGCGCTCGGCCCGCGCCCGGTCGGTTTCGACCAGGCGACAAGCGCGCCGCCGCTGTACCTCGCGCGCGGCGTCGGCGCCGACGCGACGTCGCACCAGCTCGCGCTGATCGCACTCGGCCGCATGGCGCGCAACGATCCGGACGCCGCCGCGGGGATGCTGACGACGGTCGCGCCGTCGCTGACCAAGCAGGAACAGGCGATCGCGTGGGGCGCGATCGGCTACCAGGGCGCGATCAAGCGTTCGCCGCTCGCGTCGGTCTGGTATGCGAAATCCACGAACGCGCCGCTGTCGAATCCGGGCTACGAATGGCGCACGCGCGCCGCGCTGCTCGCCGGCAACTGGCCGATGGTGCGCTGGTCGATCGAGCAGATGCCGCCGTCGCTGCGCAACGATCCGGCGTGGATCTACTGGCATGCGCGCGCGCTCAAGCAGAGCGGCGACACGCTGCAGGCGAACCAGGAATTCGAGCAGGTCGCCGGGCAGTTCAACTTCTACGGGCAGCTCGCCGGCGAAGAGCTCGGCCAGCGCACGTCGATCCCGCCGCGCACCAAGGTGAGCGACGCCGAGATCGACGCGATGGGCAAGATTCCGGGCTTCGCGCTCGCGCAGCGCTTCTACGCGCTGAACCTGCGCCTCGAAGGCAATCGCGAATGGAACTGGCCGCTGCGCGGGATGACCGATCGCCAGCTGCTCGCGGCCGCCGAATACGGCAAGCGCGTCGAGCTGCTCGACCGCACGGTCAACACGGCCGACCGCACGAAGGCCGAGCACGACTTCACGCTGCGCTACCCGTCGCCGTACCGCAACATCGTCGAGCGCTATGCGCAATCGACGGGCCTCGACGTCGAATGGGCGTACGGGCTGATCCGCCAGGAATCGCGCTTCATCATCAGCGCGCGTTCGTCGGTGGGCGCGGGCGGCCTGATGCAGCTGATGCCCGCGACGGCCCAGATGGTCGCGAAGAAGCTCGGCATGGGCACGATCACGCGTGCGCAGATGCACGACATCGATACCAACATCCAGCTCGGCACCTGGTATCTGGCGGACATCTACAACAACTTCGACAGCTCGCCGGTGCTCGCCACCGCCGGCTACAACGCGGGCCCGGGCCGGCCGCGCCAGTGGCGCCAGGTGTTGACGCAGCCGGTCGAAGGCGCGATCTTCGCGGAGACGATTCCGTTCAACGAGACGCGCGACTACGTGAAGAACGTGCTGTCGAATACCGTCTACTACGCGGCGCTCTTCGAGGGCAAACCGCAGTCGTTGAAGAAACGTCTAGGCATGATCTCGCCCTGATACGCAATCTTCACACTGCCGCGCGAGACGCGGCAGTGCTCTTTTGAGGTTCCGAACATGGATCGCCAGACCGTCGCGCTGCTGGGCGGCACCGGCTTCATCGGCAGCCGGCTCGTCAATGCGCTGATCGACGCCGGCAAGCAGGTACGGATCGGCACGCGCCGGCGCGACCACGCGCGCCACCTCCAGGTGCTGCCGGTCGAGATCGTCGAGCTCGACGCCCTCGACACGCGCACGCTCGCGCGCTTCGTCGCCGGCGCGCACGCGGCGATCAACCTGGTCGGCGTGCTGCATGGCGGCCGCGGCACGCCGTACGGGCCCGGTTTCGAGCGCGCGCACGTCGCGCTGCCGGCCGCGCTCGCGAGCGCCTGCACCGAGGTCGGCGTGCGGCGCCTGCTGCACATGAGCGCGCTCGGCGCCGATTCGCGCGGCCCGAGCATGTACCAGCGCTCGAAGGGCGACGGCGAAGCCGCGCTGCATGCGGTCGCGGCGACCGATTCGCTCGCGCTGACGATCTTCCGCCCGTCGGTCGTGTTCGGCCCCGGCGACGCGTTCCTCAACACGTTCGCGAACCTGCAGCGCACGGTGCCCGTGCTGCCGCTCGCGATGCCCGATGCGCGCTTCCAGCCGGTGTTCGTCGGCGACGTCGTGCGCGCGTTCGTCAACACCCTCGATCTCGCGGCCGCGCACGGCAAGACCTACGAACTCGGCGGGCCGACCGTCTATACGCTCGAGCAGCTGGTGCGCTATTGCGGCACGCTGGTCGGCCGGCAGGCACGCATCGTGCGGCTGCCCGACGCGCTCGCGCGGCTGCAGGCGCGCGTGTTCGAATGCCTGCCCGGCGAGCCCGTGATCACGCGCGACAACCTCGCGTCGATGTCGGTGCCGAACGTGCTGTCCGGCCCGCTCGCGCCGGAACTCGGGATCTCGCCCGCGAGTCTCGAAAGCATCGCGCCCGCGTATCTCGGCGAAGCGACGAAGCGCTCGCGCTTCGACTGGTTCCGCTCGCGCCGCTAGCGCGCCGCGCGGGGCGCGGACGTTCAGCCCCTTTCCGTTTCCTTTTTGCGTTGTCCGGAAAACCGTCATGAAACTCGTCATTGGTGACAAGAACTACTCGTCGTGGTCGATGCGCCCGTGGGTGCTGCTCACGCATTTCGGCATCCCGTTCGACGAGATCGCGGTCGAGTTGCGCCGCGACGACACCGCCGCGCGCATCCTCGAGTATTCGCCGTCCGGCAAGGTGCCGTGCCTCGTCGACGATCACGGCGTCGCGATCTGGGATTCGCTCGCGATCGCCGAGACGCTCGCCGAGCGCTATCCGCAGTTGCCGATGTGGCCGGCCGACCCGCTCGAGCGGGCGCATGCGCGCTGCGTGTCGGCCGAGATGCACGCGGGCTTCGCGGCGCTGCGCATGCAGATGGGCATGAACGTGCGCGCGTCGATGCCGGGGCGCGGCGCGACGCCGGATGCGCTCGCCGACGTCGCGCGCATCGATGCGCTGTGGAGCGCGTGCCTCGAGGCGTCGGGCGGGCCGTTCCTGTTCGGCGAATTCGGGATCGCCGATGCGATGTACGCGCCGGTGGTGATGCGCTTCAACACGTATGCGCCGGGCCTGTCGCCGGAAGCGGCCGGCTACGCGGCGCGCGTGACGGCGCTGCCGGCCGTGCAGCGCTGGATCGACGCCGCGCGCCGCGAAACGACCGTGATCGCCGAATACGAGCCGACGCCATGAATATCTACGCAGTAGGCGGAGCGATCCGCGACGAATTGCTCGGCGTGCCCGTGCAGGACCGCGACTACGTGGTGGTGGGCGCGACGCCCGAGCAGATGGCCGCGCAGGGGTTCCGGCCGGTCGGCAAGGATTTCCCGGTGTTCCTGCATCCGCAGACGCAGGAGGAGTACGCGCTGGCGCGCACCGAGCGCAAGACGGCGGCCGGCTATCACGGCTTCCAGTTCCACTACGCGCCGGACGTGACGCTCGACGAGGATCTCGCGCGGCGCGACCTGACGATCAACGCGATGGCGCGCGAGGTGAGCCCGGAAGGCGGGCTGGTCGGGCCCGTGATCGATCCGTTCGACGGGCAGGCCGACCTGCGGGCGCGCGTGTTCCGGCACGTGAGCGACGCATTCGTCGAGGATCCGGTGCGGATCCTGCGCATTGCGCGCTTTGCCGCACGGTTCGCGGATTTCACGGTGGCGGACGAAACGCTCGCGCTGATGCGCCGGATGGTCGACGCGGGGGAGGTCGACGCGCTCGTGCCCGAACGCGTATGGCAGGAAATCGCGCGCGGGCTGATGGAGGCGAAGCCGTCGCGGATGTTCGCGGTGCTGCGCGAGTGCGGCGCGCTCGTGCGCATCCTGCCCGAGGTCGACGCGCTGTGGGGCGTGCCGCAGCGGGCCGACTACCACCCGGAAGTCGATACCGGCGTGCACGTGATGATGGTGGTCGACTATGCGGCGAAGCAGCGCTATTCGCTGCCGGTGCGCTTCGCGGCGCTCACGCACGATCTCGGCAAGGCGACGACGCCCGCCGACGTGCTGCCGCGCCACGTCGGCCACGAAGGCCGCAGCGTCGACCTGCTCAAGCCGTTGTGCGAGCGGCTGCGCGTGCCGAACGAGTGCCGCGATCTCGCGCTGGTGGTCGCGCGCGAGCACGGCAACCTGCATCGCGTGATGGAGATGGGCGCGGCCGCGCTGGTGCGGCTGTTCGAGCGCAGCGATGCGCTGCGCAAGCCCGCGCGTTTCGCCGAGATGCTGCAGGCGTGCGAATCGGATGCGCGCGGGCGGCTCGGACTGGATACGCAGCCGTATCCGCAGGCCGAGCGGTTGCGTGTCGCGCTCGCGGCGGCGCGCAGCGTCGATGCCGGCGCGATCGCGCGCGGCATCGGCAACGACGCGGAGAAGATCAAGGATGCCGTTCATCGCGCGCGGATCCAGGCCGTCGCGCAAGCGCTCGAGATCGGCGAATAAGGGCGGCGAACCGGGCGGCGCGCGCCCGCGGCCGCTACGACTTCTTCTTGCGCGCCGGGGTGGCGGCCGCGGCGCGTTTGCCGGGGGCCGCGCGCGGCTTCGCTGAAGCCTGCGGGTCTGCCGTACCGGCCTTGGCCGGCCGTGCCGCATCGGCGCCGCGATCGCCGCGTCGGGTCACGCGCGGCTTACCCGCCGCCGGCTGCCTGATGTCCATCGTCGCCGACACCAGTTCGGCACACCGGTCGTCGAACAGCGGGAGCGTGCCGACCGCGATCAGCTCGGCCGGCCCGTCGCCGACGTTCGCGACCCGATGCCGCTTGCGCGCATCGAAGTGCAGCGAATCGCCGGGCGCCAGCGGGTAAACCTTCTTGCCGATCGTGTAGCAGATGCGGCCGGCCAGCACGTACACGAACTCGTCGCCGCCGTGCGACACCCATTCCGAGCGGTAGCCTTCCATCATCCGCACCTTGAGCGCGTTGACCTGGCTGCCGTCGAAGGTGGTGGAGAGCCGCTCGTACCACTGCGACGTGGCGTCGAGCGCGTACGGCTGGCGGCTGCCTTCGTGCGAATCGGGCTGCGCCTGGCGCGGCTGGTCGATCAGCGCGCCGAGCGGGACGTCGAGCGCCTTGGCGACGTTGACGAGCGAAGACAGCGAGATGCCGGTGAGATGCCGCTCGACCTGCGACAGGAACCCGACCGACAGCTTCGCCTCGGTCGCGACCTCCAGCAGCGTCTTCTTCGCTTCCCGGCGCAGGCGGCGAATGCGCAGGCCGATACGCATGATGTCTGAATCCATGAATCTCTTTCGTGGCAACGAGTCGGCAGGCGAGCGGAGAGGCGGTGCAGTCGCCGGGACTTGCTTTCCGCGCATCGCACGAAGCACGGCCGCCGGGACGGCGATGCCGGCGCATTGTACCGCGCGGTGTCGCCGGGCGATCTGGCGCTGTGCCGGGATCCGCAGCCGTCGTGCCGATTTTAGTCCTACGAAAATTTTAGCTTGACCTCAATTTCAGCGTGCTCTAGATTCTGTCGCGCATCAAACAAAGTTAAGTGAGACAAAAATTCCCCGAGGGCCTGCTGCCGGAACGGCACCGCGGCCCGGCTGCGCGCCGGGCCGTGCGTGATCCGCGTCAGGGCGGCGTGTCGCTTCAGGCATGCGCCATGCCGCGTCACGCCGCCGGCCGCCGACAACAATGAATAACGGGCACACGATGATCGATCGACTGAAATACAGCTTCTCCGGCCTGCCTCCGTACGACGCGTCCGTCGCCGACACGCAGGCCGGCCTGTCGCGCCTGCTCGACGCCGCGCGCCTCGACGCGGTGGTCGTCACGTCGCAGGACGAATACGTGACCGAGTACCTGCCGCGCAGCAACAATCCGCGCTACGCGCTGTCGGGCTTCGACGGGTCGGCCGGCTGCGGGATCTTCCTGAGCGCGGCCACCGCGCAGGCGCTCGGCGTGCCGCCGTTCGTGCTGTTCGTCGATGGCCGGTATCACCTGCAGGCCGAGCAGCAGTGCGATCCGACGCGCGTGCATATCGAGAAGCTCGGGATGAACGTGACGATCTGGCAGGCGATGGCCGACTGGCTGGTCGCGCATGCGAGCCGGCTCGCGCGGGTCGGCTACGACGCGCTGCGGATCAGCGTCGCGCAGCGCGACCGGCTGCTCGCGCAGACGCAGGCCGCGTCGCTCGACTGGACGGGCCTCGCCGATCGCGAGATCGACCGCGCGATCGCGCTGCCGGGCTGGATCGTCGAGCGGCCGATCTTCGAGGTGCCGGAATCGATGACGGGCCTGAGCGTCGCGCAGAACCTCGACACGCTGAACCGCCGGCTCGCCGCGCATACCGGCGCGGCCGACGGCAAGACCGCGTTCTTCTCGTGCGCGTCGGACGATCTCGCGTATCTGCTGAACAGCCGCGGTTATCACATCCCGAATGCGTCGTCGCACCTCGGTTTCCTGTTCGCGGTCGGCGGCCAGGTCGTGCTGTTCCTGCCGGAAGGCTGCGATCGCTGCCCGGTCGCGCTCGATTCGTATCCGGCGCTGCACGTGATCCGCCGCGATGTCGCGGCGCTCGAGCGCTTTCTCGCGCGGTTCGCGGTCGAGCACGTGTGCTACGGCTTCGAATCGGTGAATTGCGCGCTCGTCGACGCGGTGAGCCGCGTGTGGCCGCACGCGCGGCATGCCGATTTCAACCCGGTCGAGGCGATGCGGGCGAGCAAGACGCCGGCGGTGCTCGAGCGCTTCCGCGACGCATTCGCGCGCAGCTCCGCGGCGATCGCCGAGACGATGCGCTGGGCGAAGACCGGCGAGCCGGGCGCCCGCCACACCGAATACGACCTGGCGCGCACGATCAACGACGCGTACGGCGCGCGTTCGGCCGTCGCGTTGACGTTTCCGTCGATCGCGGCGAACGGCGCGAACAGCGCGTTCGCGCACTACACGGCGGCGAGCGCCGGCGTCGAGCTGACGGAAGGCGAGCTCGTGCTGCTCGACAGCGGCGCTTACTACGAAGCCGGCTTCGCGACGGACTGCACGCGCGTCGTGCTGCGCCGCACGCGTCCGGATACGGTGGCGCAGCCGTGGCAGCGCGAGATCTACACCGTCGCGCTGAAGGCCTGCATCAAGGGGCTCGTCGCGCGCTTCCCGAGCACGGCGACGGGCGCCGACGTCGATGCGCTCGTGCGGCAGGTGTGTCGTGACCACGGCCACGATTTCGGCCACGGCACCGGGCATGGCGTCGGGATTCACGTGCACGAGGGCGGCGTGCGGTTCGCGCCGGGCGCGAAGTACGGGCTGGTGCCGAATGCGGTGATTTCGGTCGAGCCGGGCATCTACCTGGCGGGCAAGGGCGGCGTGCGGATCGAGAACATCGTGATCATCCGGCCCGACGACACGCAGCCGGATACCGTGACGTTCGAGAACATCGTGACGGTCGGCTACGACTGGGACCTGATCGATCTCGACCTGCTCGACGACGGCGAGCGCGCGTACCTGCGCGACTACGAGCGGCTGTGCGTGGAGCGCGGCACGCAGGTCACCGCGTGTCCGCTGCTGTAGGCACCGCCGCCCGCGGCGGTCAGTTCAGCAGGCGCGCGCGCACGAACGGCGCGATCCGCTCGGCGAGCCACGCATGCGTGCGCGTCGTCGGGTGCAGCGTGTCCCAGAACACGAAGCGCGCCGGGTCGCGGCAGTCCGCCCGCGGCGTCTGCGCGCCCAGGTAGGTGAGCGACGACGGTTTCGGGATGTCGAGGCACGCGCGCGTCGCGTCGTCGAAGCCGTACCGGGCCGGGTGGCTCAGCAGGTCGTCGAACGGCGCATAGGCGTCGAACACCTCGAGCCGCAGCGCCGCGCCGTAGCGATCGCGCAGCGCGGCGGCCGCGTCGACGAGCCGCCGGTTGTAGTCCCTGACCTGCGCGGCGACGCTCGCCGTGTCGGCGCGGGTCGCGAACACCGGCGCGCGCGACACGTCCGGCAGCGTGACGAGCATGATCCGCGTCGCGCCGGCCGCGGCGAGCCGCTCGAGGCTGTCGCGCACCGCATTCGCCGCCTGCTCGGGCGAGCGCCCGTAGTTCACGAGATCGTTGCCGCCCGCGAACACCGCGAACAGCGTGTTGGCGGGCCGGTAGTCCGGCGCGCGATCCATGTATTCGCGCCACGAGTCGATCTGCTGCACGAGGCCCGGCACGACGAGGTGCTGGTCGGTCGCCGCGCCGCCGATCGCCCAGTTGTAGAACGGCAGCCGCAGCGCGTTGGCGAGATATTCGGCCCACACCGGGCCGTTGCTGAAGCGCCCCGCATGCCAGCTCGTGCCGTTCGGCAGCTTCCACTGGCTCGCGTTGAACATGTTCTGGGTGTCGGACAGGCTGTCGCCGAACACGATCAGCTTGTTGACGCGCGCATCCTGCCGCGCGTCGTCGAGGGTCCACACCGTGTAGTTGAACGACAGCGCGTTGTTGGCCGCGACCGCCTGCGTGAGGCCGGCCTGGATGCCTTTCGCGGCCAGCGTCTTGCGGCACACGTCGGCGAGCGTGTCCTGCGGCGTCGTGCTGTAGAACATGTTCTTCCACTGCGTGACGCCGTCGGCCCACCAGTAGCCGGGCACGCGATACCAGTCGCCGCCGGCCGGGTCGCGCGCCCATTCGTAGGTCGCGGCCGGCTTCAGCGGATCC
>NZ_JAAGPK010000215.1:0-234 GCF_017104685.1 Burkholderia sp. Tr-20355
TAAAAAAAAAAAAAAAAAAAAGATATTTGTGTGCAGTATTAGTATAAAAATAACAAAAAAACTTCAACATCACATAATTCTATGATTGTTCTATCATAAGTACCTTTTCTCTCTATCTCCCTCCTACCTTGTACTCTACTTATATAATTACTCTGATTTTCTTCATATACATTTTCTATTGATACCATTGTTTCTTCTCTTTTCGATCTTGTGTTCACTACATCTTTGGTGACT
>NZ_JAAGPK010000216.1:0-11717 GCF_017104685.1 Burkholderia sp. Tr-20355
GCGCCGCGGGCTGCCGATCGCGGTCGGCATCGTCGGCAAGGCGCCGCTGTTCTACTGCGCGCTCGACGGCAGCGGCGCGCGCGACAACGACGCGATCCGCCGCCGGCAGAACACGGTGCTGCGCTTCAGCGGTTCGCCCTGCGGCGTCGGCGCGGGTTCCGGCAGCGGCGTGACGGGTTCCTTCTCGGCGGCCTTCACGGTCGCGCGATCGCGGCGCGCCGGGTCGATCTTCAGGAAATGGTCGACGAGATTGAAGAAGCGCTCATAGAACACGCCGGCCGGAATCGTCTCGCTCGCGGTCTTGACGAGCGCGTCGTCGCTCGACCCGATCGGCAGCGACAGCGAGCCGAACACGCTCAAGCCCACGCTGGCCGACGTATTCGACTTCTTCAGCGTGTAGCGGTCCTGCACCGCGTTCACGTACGCGATGCTCGACGTGCCGTCGGCGTTCGCATCCGCGCACACGACGTGAAATTCGATCACGACGTGCATGTCGTTGCTCGGCTGGAAATTCTTGCTGCCGTCGACCGCATCGTTGCGTGACGACGACACCACATAACCCTGGCTCAGCAGCGCGCGCCGCGCGGCCTCGCAGGCCGCGTCGGATTTCGAGTGGAACGTATGCGCATACGGGCTGCTGGTCGCGTCGAACTGTTCCTGCTGGTAGATCGGCTTGGGCGGCGACGAGCACGCGGCCAGCACGGTCGCGGCCGCGAGTGCGCACGAAACGGAAAACAGGCGAAATCGGTTGTGCATGGCGTCTTTCAGAAGGCTTGGCGAGCGGCCGCGCAACGGCGGTGCCTGGATGAGGCGTGCGGCAATCTCGTAAGGCCGGGGCGCCATTATAGTTTCGTTTGATGTCGCGCTCGCTTCAGTCGGCCGGCGCGACGCGCACCGCGGCCAGCAATTGCGACGTCAGCGGATGATGTTCGCCGCGCCGCGAGCGGATCGCGTGGATCTCCTCGGTCACGTCGCCCGCGCGCCCGAGCCGCCGCAACCCGCTCAGCAGCGACGCATCGTTCGCGCCGAGTTCGCTGAGCGGAAACACGCCGAGGCCGCGCGCCGCGAACACGGCCATCAGCGCGCTGTCCTCGAATTCCCCGGTCACGCGCGGCACGATCCGCTCGCCTTCCAGCCACCGGTCGAGGCGCGCGCGCAGCGCCGAATGCGCGGTCGGCAGCAGCACGGGCAGGTCGGCCAGGCACTGCGGAAAGCGCTGCCGCGCGGCCGGCGTGACGAGCGCCGCGGGCCCGTACCAGTCGACCGGCGATGCGACGAGCCGCTCGCTCGTCACGCGCAGGTTCGACCCCGACGGCGCGCCCTGGCCGGCCAGCACGAGATCGAGGTGATGCAGCGCGAGCTCCGCGAGCAGCGCATCGTGCTCGCCCTCGTGGCACAGCAGCCGCAACGTCGGCGTGTCGAGCACCGGCGCGAGGATCGCGTGCGCGGCGAGCTTCGAAATGCCGTCCGCGAGCCCGACCGCGAGCCGCACGGTCGGCTGGCTGGCCGCCGCGCGCACTTCGTCGGGAATCAGCCGCCCCATCTCGAAGATGACCTCGGCGCGCGCAAACGCGGCCTGTCCCGCGTCGGTCATCGTGACGCCGCGCCCGGCCGGGCGCAGCAATTGGTGCCCGAGCGATTTCTCGAGCTCGCGCACCTGCGCGCTGATCGTCTGCACGGCCATGTCGAGCCGGCCGGCCGCGCGCGCGAAGCCGCCTTCCTTCACGACGACCCAGAAATAGTACAGATGTCGAAAATTGAGCATCGGATCGATATATCGAAAAAACCGAACTTAAATTCAGATTCTCTCTGATTTTTTCGAAGTTCGGGGCGGCATATCATCGGGCTTTCCACTTTTCAATCGGCCCATTTCATGGACTACCTGCTGACGCTTGCCGCCGACCCCGCCGTCTGGGCCGCGCTCCTGACGCTCGTCGTGATGGAAGTCGTGCTCGGCATAGACAACCTGATCTTCATCTCGATCCTCAGCAACAAGCTGCCCGAGGCGCAGCGCGCCCGCACGCAGCGCCTCGGCATCGCGCTCGCGCTGGTGATGCGCCTAGCGCTGCTCGGCAGCGTCGCGTGGATCGCGAGCCTGACCGAACCCGTGTTCACGCTGTTCGACCATGCGTTCTCGTGGCGCGACATGATCCTGCTGTCGGGCGGCCTGTTCCTCGTGTGGAAGGCGACCACCGAGATCCATCACCACGTGTCGCACGACGGCGGCGGCGAGGGCGGGGCGGGCGGCGCGGCCGGGCTGACGGTGTGGGCCGCCATCGGCCAGATCGTGATGCTCGACATCGTGTTCTCGATCGACAGCATCGTGACGGCGATCGGCATGACCGAGCACATCCCGATCATGTTCGTCGCGGTGATCGTCGCCGTGACCGTGATGCTGTTCGCCGCGCAGCCGCTCGCACGCTTCATCGACCGCAACCCGACCATCGTGATGCTGGCGCTGTCGTTCCTGGTCGTGATCGGCATGACGCTGATCGCCGAAGGTTTCGGTTCGCACGTGCCGAAGGGGTACATCTACGCGGCGATGGCGTTCTCGGCGTTCGTCGAGGGCATGAACATGCTGGCGCGGCGCGCGAAGGCGAAGCGCGCGGCGCAAGTCGATGGCGACTGAGTCGCCGCGCGTGACGCCGGCTGCCGCTGCTGCCGGCGCGCGCGCTGCATATGGAATCCGGACGAGATTCGCACGGAAAGGAGAAACGCGATGAAATGCCCTGTCTGCAAGACGCCCGACCTGCTGATGGCCGAGCGCCAGTCGATCGAGATCGACTACTGTCCGACGTGCCGCGGCGTATGGCTCGACCGCGGCGAGCTCGACAAGCTGATCGCCCGCGAAACCGGCGACGCGCCGGCTCGCCGCGCCGATCCGCCGGCACGGCACGCCGCATCGGCGCAGCACGGTCGCGACGATGGCTGGGGGCGCGACGGCCGCTCGCGCGACGAGCGTTACCGGCACGACGGCCAGCGTCGCAAGAAGTCGGTGTTCGACCTGTTCGATTTCGATTGAATCCGGATCCGGCGTGCCTGCACGCACGCCGGGCCGCCGATCAACAAAGAAGCCCCGCCCGGCATCGCGCCGGGCGGGGCTTCTTTCATGCGTGCCGCGACACGTCGCGACTCACGCCGACGCTTACGCGTGGCCGGCCGTCACGTCGATACGGCGCGGGCGCGTTTCCTCGCGGCGCGGAATCGTCAGCGTCAGCACGCCGTCGCGCAGGTTCGCGTCGATCCGCGACGTGTCGAGGTCGGGACTCAGCACGAACGAGCGCGCATAGCGGGTCGCGCGCACTTCCGCGTGCCGCACGCGCAGGTCGGCCGGCGTGTCGATGTGCGTGTCGGCTTCGATCGTCAGCGTGTTGTCGTGCACCTTCACGTCGAGGTTCTCGCGCGGCACGCCGGGCAGGTCGGCCCGCAGCGTGACGCCGCGAGGGGTCTCGATGATGTCGACGTTCGGCGTGATCGCGGGCCGGCGCGCGGCCTCGGCGGCGGCAGGATGAACGGGTTTCGTTTGGCGTTCGGCCAGGGTCGGGTTCGTATACATGTCGGTATCCTGAAGATTACTGAACGGTGATCGCACGCGGCTTCGAGGCTTCGCGCCGGCCGACGCGAATCAGCAGGCAGCCGTTTTCGTAGCGCGCGGTGACCTGGTCGGGATCCGCGTCGCGCGGCAGCTCGACGACGCGGCGGAAGGCGCCGTGAAAACGCTCCTGCGCGTAGGTCCGCACGTCTTCGCCTTCGATGCCCGGCGCCGGCTTGCGCTCGCCGCTGACGGTCAGCAGGTCCTTGTCGATCGATACGTCGAAGTCGCCCGCGGCCATGCCGGGTGCGAACGCGACGATCTCGATCGCATTGTCGGTGGCGCCGACGTTGAGTGCCGGGAACGTGCCGTGCCGCACCGCGCGGATGCCGGTCGGGCGTTCGCCGAGCAGGTTCGCCACTTGCCGCTGCACGCGGGCGAATTCGTCGAACAGGTCGTTGCCGAAATGGATACCGCTCATGTGGGTCCTCCTGAACAGGGAACACGGGAGACGTGACGGCGCGACGCCTGCGGCGGGCGCGACGGGGGCTCCACTGGATCGAAACGGAGGCAGTGCAACGGATGAGGCACTGCCCGACGACGGGTAATTAGTGGCCGCCATCGCGCATTTCAAGAGGGAATCCGCAATCCGCGTCAACGCATGCGCACGGGATTCGATGCGACAATCGCCGCGAGCTATCCGCAGAACAACCACACGGGACAACCATGGACATTCGACGTATCGCGATCGTCGGCGCCGGCGTGATCGGCGCGAGCTGGGCGGCTTTCTATCTGACGCAGGGTTTCGACGTCGTCGCGACCGATCCGGCGCCGCAAGCCGACGCGCGGCTGCGCGACGCGCTGGCCGCGTTTCTCGGCGAGCGTGCCGCCGAACTTTCCTCGCGGTTGTCGTTCGACGCCGATCTGGTGCGCGCGCTCGACGGCGTCGACTTCGTGCAGGAGAACGGCCCGGAGCGGCTCGACCTGAAGCGTGCGCTGTACCGCCAGATGGACGACGTGCTGCCCGCGCACGTACCGATCGCATCGAGCTCGTCGGGCCTGAAGATGTCCGACATCCAGACCGCGTGCGCGAAGCATCCGGAGCGTTGCCTGATCGCGCATCCGTTCAATCCGCCGCACCTGATTCCGCTCGTCGAGCTGGTCGGCGGCGATGCGACCGGCCAGGACGTGATCGCGCGCGTGAAGGATTTCTACGACGCGCTCGGCAAGCAGACGATCGTCCTCAACAAGGAGATGACCGGCCACGTCGCGAACCGGCTTGCGGCCGCGCTGTTCCGCGAGGTGTATCACCTCGTCGGCGAAGGCGTCGTGAGTGTCGCCGATGCGGACAAGGCCGTCGCGTGGGGGCCCGGCTTGCGCTGGGGGCTGATGGGGCAGTGCCTGACCTATCACCTCGGCGGCGGCGCGGGCGGGATCGCGCACTTCCTCGAACACCTGTCGGGGCCGATCGCGAGCTGGTGGGACGACCTCGGCACGCCCTCGTTCGATCCGGAGGTCGATCGCCAACTGAACGAAGAACTGCGCGCGATCCAGGGCGAGCGTTCGATGCAGGCGCTGGCGGCCGAGCGCGACCGCTTGCTCGTCGAGCTGATCGATGCGCGGCGCCGCAGCTTCCTGCCCTGAGCGCGCGGCTTATTGCTGCGACGCGGCCTGCGGTGCGGGCGGCGCATGCGCGAGCCAGGCGGGGCTCGCGGCCTGCACGAGTTCGCGGTTGCGTGCCCGCGTCGCGGCATCCGGCGGGTAGTTGCCGTCGTTCGTCGGCAGTTCGCCGTCGAGATAGGCCTGCTTGAGCTGGTCGATGACTTCCGCGCGTGTCAGGCCCTGGGCGGGCGCCGACGCGTCGGTTTGCGCAAAGGCGGGGGACAGCAGCGCGGCTGCGGCGGTCGCGACGGCGAATCGCAAGACGTTCATGGTGGGCTCCGATCAAGGGACGGGGTACCGGATGCGCGCGGCGATCGCCGTGCCTGCCGATGGGTCCCATTGTCGCGAGCGGGTGCTGCGCGGACGATGACGCGTTCCGGGCAAAGCTGTCAGGTGCGGGCGCGGCCGTGCATGCGCGCGGCGCGCCCGGTGCGGTTACAACCCGGCCGCCGCCGCGATCAGCGTGGCTTCGAGCGCGAGCGTCGAGCGCGACGCGGCTGCCGGCCGGTCGATCACGTATTCGAGTTCGCCGAGTTCGGGCAGCCCCGCGTCGAGCCGGGCGAGTCCGGCCGGGATCACGTAGCCGGCGAACGCGCTGACGCCGAGCCCCGCGCTCGCGGCCGCGCGCAATACCGCGACGCTGCTGCTGACCACCGCGATCCGGTACGGCCGCCCGATGGCCTCGAGCGATTCGAGCACGCGGCGGCGCGACACGCTCGGCTCCGGATGCATCGCGAGCGGCAGCACGACCTCGTGGCCGGTGAGCCGCGATTCGGGGCCGGTGCACCAGTACAGCGGTTCGCTGCGGATCACGCGGCCGCGCCGGCTGCCCGCGATACGCTTCGCGAACACCAGGTCGTGCCGGCCTTCGTCGAGCGCATCGAACAGGTCGCCCGACAGCCCGGTCGAGATCGCGAGCTCGACGTCCGGATTGCGCTGCACGAAGCTCGCGAGCGCGGCCGTCAGGTGGGCGGACGCGAAATCCTCCGACATCGCGAGCCGCACCTTGCCCGACAGCGGCGGCCCGCACACCGACGTGACGGCTTCGTCCATCAGCTCGAGGATGCGCACCGCGTAGCGGAACAGCGCGTCGCCGTGCTGCGACAGGTGCACGTTGCGCGTGTCGCGTTCGAACAGCGGCCGGTCGAGCAGCTCCTCGAGGCGGCGGATGTGCTGGCTGACGGTCGACTGCGACAGGCTCACGCGCTCGGACGCGGCGGTGAAGCTGCCGGACTGGGCGACGGCGACGAAGCTGCGCAGCAGCTCGGGCGGTAACGGACGCATTGCTAAATCCACTGAATCGGTTTCGACAACTTCATAAATGGCGGGAATCGGCGGCGCTAGTATCGGATCACGCGCCAGTGCGGCCCGCAACGGGGGCACCGGCGCGTAGCCCGCGTCGTGCCGGCGGCTGCCTCGGTCAGTCTACGGCATCCGGCGTCCGGCCCGAAACCGCATCATCCCATCGACCGCCCGAGAACAGGCCCGCCAGACGGGCCGCCGGGCCGCGGCGCACCGCCGCAGGAGACAAGTCCGTGCACGGGATCGCCGTGCGGGGCCGGCTCCCGCGTGCGTCCGGCGCCCGTCACGAAGAGACTGGAGACGACTCATGATCATCTACGGAACCGCGCTGCTGGCGTTTTGCCATCTGGCCGGACTGTTTCTCGGCGACCTGCTCGGCAGCGCGATCGGCGTGAAGACCAATGTCGGCGGCGTCGGCATCGCGATGCTGCTGCTGATCTGCCTGCGCCTGTGGCTGCACCGGCGCGGCTGGCTGCCGAAGGAGACCGAGGCCGGCGTCGGTTTCTGGGGCGCGATGTACATTCCGGTCGTCGTCGCGATGGCCGCGAACCAGAACGTCGTCGCCGCGCTGAAGGGCGGTCCCGTCGCGCTGCTGGCCGCCGTCGGCGCGGTTGCGATCTGCGCATGCTGCATCGCGGTACTGGTGCGCACCGGGCGCGACGACACGGCCTTCGCGGGCGTGCCGCAATTCGAAGAACAGTGACGGAGGCCGCCATGCTGCAGATGCTCGAAAAAACCGTCGCCCACAACGGGCTCGTCGCGTCGTTCGCGCTGGTCGGCCTGATCATGTGGCTGTCGTCGATCGCGTCGCGCAAGCTGACGTTCGGCCGCGTGCACGGCTCCGCGATCGCGATCGTGATCGGTCTCGCGCTCGCTTACGTCGGCGGCGCGTTCACCGGCGGCGAAAAGGGAATCGCCGACGTGCCGCTGTTCGCGGGTGTCGGCCTGATGGGCGGCGCGATGCTGCGCGATTTCGCGATCGTCGCGACCGCGTTCGAAGTGCAGCCGACCGAGGCGCGCAAGGCCGGGCTCGTCGGCGTCGTGTCGCTGCTGCTCGGCACCGTGCTGCCGTTCATCGTCGGCGCATGCATCGCGCGCGCGTTCGGCTACACCGACGCGGTCAGCATGACGACGATCGGCGCGGGCGCCGTCACCTACATCGTCGGGCCCGTCACCGGCGCGGCGATCGGCGCGAGTTCCGACGTGATCGCGCTGAGCATCGCCACCGGGCTCGTGAAGGCGATCATCGTGATGGTCGGCACGCCGGTCGCGGCCGGCTTCATGGGCCTGAAGACGCCGCGCTCCGCGATGATCTTCGGCGGCCTCGCGGGCACCGTCAGCGGCGTGAGCGCGGGGCTCGCCGCGACCGACCGCCGGCTGGTCCCGTACGGCGCGCTGGTCGCGACGTTCCATACGGGCGTCGGCTGCCTGCTCGGGCCCTCGGTGCTCTACTTCACGACCCGCGCGCTGGTCGGCGCATAGCGGCCCGCGGTGCGGCCCGCGCGCGCGGGCCGCATCCATCGCGGCGTCCTCTGAGTCGCATTCGTCAACATCATCAATCGGCGGCGGCGCCCGGCTTAGAATGCCGCTGAACCATCGAAGCGGGAGAACTGTTCATGACGGGATGGAATCACGCGCGGCAGGCGCGCGATGCACGGCTCGCGGCCGGCGCGGCTTACGCGCAGGGCAAGCGGGTCGATGCGCGCGACACCGTCGCGTTGCTCGAAGCGGTGCTGCGGCCCGGCGACCGCGTGTGCCTCGAAGGCGACAACCAGAAGCAGGCCGACCTGCTCGCGACGGCGCTCGCCGACGTCGACAGCGCGAAGATCCACGACCTGCACATGGTGCAGTCGGGCGTCGTGCTGCCCGAGCATCTCGACGTGTTCGAGCGCGGCATCGCGAAGCGCCTCGATTTCGCGTACTCGGGCCCGCAGTCGCAGCGCATCGCGAAGCTGCTGTTCGGCGGCAAGATCGCGCTCGGCGCGGTGCATACCTATCTCGAGCTGTTCGCGCGCTACTTCATCGATCTGACGCCGCAGGTCGCGCTGATCGCGGCGGTCAGCGCCGACCGTGACGGCAACCTGTACACGGGCCCGAACACCGAGGACACGCCGACCGTCGTCGAGGCCACGGCATTCAAGGACGGCATCGTGATCGCGCAGGTCGACCGCATCGTCGACAAGGTGCCGCGCGTCGACATCCCGGGCGACCGCGTGCATTTCGTCGTCGAGGCCGGCCGGCCGTTCTACGTCGAGCCGCTGTTCACCCGCGATCCGGCCGCGATCACCGAAACGCAGATCCTCACCGCGATGCTCGCGATCAAGGGCATCTACGAGCCGTACGGCATCAAGCGCCTGAACCACGGGATCGGCTTCAACACGGCCGCGATCGAGCTGCTGCTGCCGACCTACGGCGAGAAGCTCGGGCTGAAGGGCAAGGTCTGCACGCACTGGGCGCTCAATCCGCATCCGACGCTGATTCCCGCGATCGAGTCGGGCTGGGTCGAGCAGGTGCACTGCTTCGGCTCCGAAGTCGGGATGGACGACTACATCCGCGAACGGTCCGACGTGTGGTTCACAGGCCCCGACGGGTCGCTGCGCTCGAATCGCGCGTTCTGCCAGACGGCCGGCCTCTACGCGTGCGACATGTTCATCGGCTCGACGCTGCAGATCGACCTCTCCGGCCATTCGTCGACGGTCACGGCCGAGCGCATCGCCGGCTTCGGCGGCGCGCCGAACATGGGCAGCGACGCGCGCGGCCGGCGCCATCCGAGCGCGCCGTGGTTGAAGGCCGGCGCGGAAGCCGACCCCGACACGCCGGCGGCGCTCAGACGCGGCCGCAAGCTCGTCGTGCAGATCGGCGAGACGTTCGGCGACAAGAACGTGCCGATGTTCGTCGAGAAGCTCGACGCGCTGAAGCTCGCCGACAAGCTGCAGCTCGACCTCGCGCCGATCATGGTCTACGGTGACGACGTCACGCACATCGTCACCGAGGAAGGGATCGCGAACCTGCTGATGTGTCGCGACAAGGACGAACGCGAGCACGCGATCCGCGGCGTCGCCGGTTATACGGAGATCGGCCGCGGCCGCGACCGGAAGATGGTCGAGCGGCTGCGCGAACGCGGCGTGATCCGCCGCCCGGAGGATCTCGGCATCGATCCGCTCGACGCCGACCGTCGCTGGCTCGCCGCGCGTTCGATCAAGGATCTCGTGCACTGGTCGGGCGGGCTCTATGCGCCGCCGGCGCGGTTCCGCAACTGGTGAGGAAGAGGGCATGGAACAGTTGAACTATCGCTTCACCGCGCGCGAACGCGCGAAGGGCGAGCAGGCCGCGGCGCTCGTCGGCGTGGTCGCGTCCGGCAATCTCGAGGTGCTCGTCGAGCGCGTGCTGCCGGGCAACGAATGCGAGATCGACATCCGCACCGCGGCGGTCGGTTTCGGTGCGGTATGGCAGGCCGTCGTGTCGGATTTCGTCGAGCGGCGCACGCCGGGCGGCCTGAAACTGTCGATCAACGACGGCGGCGCGCGGCCCGACATGGTGTCGCTGCGGCTCGCGCAGGCCGTGCGCGCGATCGAGGGGGATGCACGATGAGCGACGTGATCCACGACGCACCGGCGTTCGTCGCGAACGGCGCGAGCTGGTACGAGGCGTCGGCGCGGCAGCGCATCGACGGACTGCTCGACACGGGCAGCTTCGACGAATTCCTCGGGCCGGCCGAGCGCGTGACGAGCCCGCACCTGCCGCTGTTCGACCTGCCGCAGCAGTTCGACGACGGGATGGTGGTCGGCCACGGGCGGCTCGACGGCCGGCCGGTGTTCGTCGCCGCGCAGGAAGGCCGCTTCATGGGCGGCGCGTTCGGCGAGGTGCACGGCGCGAAGCTCACCGGGCTGCTGCGCGCCGCGCGCGAAGTCGGCAAGCCGGTGCTGATCCTGTTCGATACGGGCGGCGTGCGGCTGCAGGAAGCGAACGCAGGCGAGCTCGCGATCGCCGAGATCATGCGTGCGCTCGTCGACGCGCGCGCGGCCGGCGTGCCGGTGATCGGGCTGATCGGCGGGCGCGCGGGCTGCTACGGCGGCGGCGGGTTGCTCGCCGCGTGCTGTTCGGCGCTCGCGGTGTCGGAGCAGGGGCGCATCAGCGTGTCGGGCCCCGAAGTGATCGAGACCAATCGCGGCGTCGAGGAATTCGATTCCAAGGATCGCGCGCTGATCTGGCGCACGATGGGCGGCAAGCACCGGCGGCTGATCGGCGGTGCCGACCGTTACGTGGCCGACACGCCGGACGCGTTCCGCGCGGCGGCGCTCGAGCTGATCGGCCGCGCGCCGAGGTTCGATGCGGCGATGCTGCGCGCGGAACAGGCGCGCCTGGAAGCGCGTGTCGCCCGGTTCGGCGCATGCAGGGATGCGCTCGACGTGTGGCGCATGCTCGGGGCCGATCAGCCCGAGGCGATTCCCGGCATGCCCGACGACGCATTCGCCACGCTCGCCGACCAGTTACAGGAGCCGCAGCATGACGCTCGATGAAGTACTGAATTCGCTGTTTCCGAAGGGCCATTCGATCGTGCGTCACGGCGGCCTGCTGACCGGCCATGCGGAACTGGCCGGCGCGCGGGTCGACGTGATCGGCGTCACCGACCGCTTGCCGTTCGGCATCGACGAAGCGCTGACGCTCGCGTCGCAGGTGCTCGACACGGTCGCGCGCGGCGGCGACACGCCGATCGTCGTGCTCGTCGACAGCGACAGCCAGCGGATGAGCAAGCGCGACGAGCTGCTCGGCTTGAACGAAGGGCTGTCGCATCTCGCGAAGTGCCTGATGCATGCCGATCTCGCCGGGCACCGGACGATCGGCGTGCTGTACGGCCACACCGCCGCCGGCGCGTTCATCGCGACCGCGCTCGCGACGCGCACGCTGCTCGCGGTGCCGGGCGCCGAGCCGGAGGTGATGGACCTGCCGTCGATGTCGCGCGTGACCAAGCTGCCGATCGACGTGCTGAAGGAGATGTCGCGTTCGACGCCGGTGTTCGCGCCGGGACTCGACAATCTCGTGAAGATGGGCGCCGTCGACGCCGTGCTCGACCCGGCCCGCGCGCTCGACGCACAGGTCGGCGAATGGCTCGGCAAACCGGCCGACCGAATCGACCGGCGCGCGGCGCTCGGCCGGCCGGTCGCGACCGAAGATCGGAAGAGAGTCCTGTCGGGGAGGGAGGGTAGAGTCATGTTAGACA
>NZ_JAAGPK010000217.1:0-11490 GCF_017104685.1 Burkholderia sp. Tr-20355
TCACGACGATGCCCGATGCGAATACGCGCTACGACACGCGTCCGTCGCCGGGCAACATGATGCCGCAAGGCGCGGCCGGCGGTGAACCGGCCGACGTGCCGCCGCCGGGGCCGAACGGCGCGCAGGGCGACCAGCCGTTGCCGGGCACGCCGCCGCCGATGCAGTACTGAACCGGCGACGCATGACGTGAGGCAGGGGGCGGCATGAGCGAAATGCGTGCCCCAAACTTGCCGCCGGCTTGTAAAAAAGCGGCCCCGAGCGGCGGCGACCCGGGGTAGGAACCCGCGAGAGCCGCGGCGCCACGCGCTTTGCCGGATTGGCACGAAAGCTGCATGAATCCTGGACACGATTGAACACGAACCGAACCGTCAGGAGGCTTTCGATGCCCGTCTCGCTTGCGCTGCAGATGCGACAGCATCTCGCACTTACGCCGAGGCTTCAGCAGTCGCTGCGGCTGCTGCAGTTGTCCTCGCTCGAATTTCAACAGGAACTGCGGCAGGCGCTCGACATGAATCCGTTTCTCGAAGACGGACAGGGCGACGACGAACCTGCCGCCGATACGGCGGCGCAGCCGGCCGAAACGGCCGCGCCCGACCCGGCGCCCGAACCCGACGAAGGGCGCCCGCCGGACGGCGAGGTGCCCTTTACGGCCGCGCCCGCGCCGCGCGGCACCAATCGTCAGGGCGACGACGGGAGCGGCCTGTCGCCCGGCGAATGGATCGCCGCCGAACCGTCGCTGCATCAGCAACTCCACGATGCGCTGCGGCTCTATCCGTTGAACAGGCGCGACCGTGAAGCCGCGCGCATGGTGATCGACGCGCTCGACGACGACGGTTACCTGCGCCAGGAACTGAGCGAACTGCTGGCTGCGGCCGATCCCGCGCTGCTGCTGTCCGAACAGGATCTCGCGATTGCGCTGCGGCTCGTGCAGATGCTCGACCGCCCGGGGATTGCCGCGCGTTCGCTGTCCGAATGCCTCGTGCTGCAGCTCGATGCGATTCCGGCCGGCACGCCGGCCCTGGCGGAAGCAAAAGCGATCGCGCGCGAGCATCTCGAGCGGCTCGCCCGCCGCGAGACGGCCGAAATCCAGCGGCGCCTGGGCTGCAATCAGGAGACGCTGCACGCCGCATGCGCACTGGTGCGCGGGCTCGATCCGCGCCCCGGCAATCACTACGGCAGCACGCGCGGCGACTACGTGGTGCCCGACGTGATCGTGCGCCAGGTGCGCGACGAGTGGATCGTGACGATCAACCCGGCCGTGCTGCCGCGCGCGCGCCTGCACGAGCGCTACGCGACGCTGTTCGCGCAGTCGAGCGGCGAGCGCGATTCGCCGCTCGGCCAGCAGCTGCAGGAAGCGCGCTGGCTGATCCGCAACGTGCAGAAGCGCTTCGACACGATCCAGCGCGTCGGCGAATGCATCGTCGCGCGGCAGCGCGATTTCTTCCGCTACGGCGAGATCGCGATGAAGCCGCTCGTGCTGCGCGACATCGCCGAGGAACTCGATCTGCACGAATCGACCGTGTCGCGGGCGACGGGCAACAAGTACATGGCCACGCCGCACGGCACGTTCGAATTCAAGCATTTCTTCCCGCGCAAGCTCGAGGCGGCCGGCCGCGGCGTGTGTTCGGCATCGGCGGCGAAGGTGCTGATCCGCGACATGATCGCGGCCGAGCGGCGCACCGATCCGCTGTCCGACGTCGCGCTCGCGGCGTACCTCGCGGGGCGCGGCATTCTTCTTGCGCGTCGCACGGTGACGAAGTATCGCCAGGCGATGAAGATTCCGCCGGCCGACCTGCGGCGTCGCGATGCCGCGTGACGGCTTGCCTGACGAATCCACCGCGCGAGGCTGCCCGTCGTAGCGGCCCGCGCACTCACGACAGGAGCGCAACCATGCCAGCAAAATCCCAGGCCCAGCAGCGTGCCGCAGGCGCCGCGCTGTCCGCCAAGCGCGGCGAAACGAAAATGAAGGATCTCAAGCCGCCGTCGAAGTCGATGGCCAAATCGATGAGCGAGAAAGAGCTCGAGAAAATGGCTTCCACGCCCGTGCGCGGCAAACCGAAACACAAGCACGATGCGTGACCGACGACGCCGTTTGGTGACGACCGCTGTCCTTCAGGAGGGTTCCATGCTTCGATACGCCATCATCTTCTTCATCATCGCGATCGTCGCGGCCGTGTTCGGCTTCGGCGGCATCGCGGCCGGCGCGGCCGAGATCGCGAAGATCCTGTTCTACATCTTCGTCGTGATCTTCCTGGTCACGTTGCTGCTGGGTGTCGTGCGACGATGAACGATGCACCCGACCGGTCGCAGCGCGTGGCCGAACTCGAACACGCGCTCGCGATCGGTTTTCCGTCGCAGTCGACCGTCGTCGTGCAGGCGGACGACGCGTCCGGCCGGCTGACGATCCACGTGTCGTGGGTGCGCGTGCCGTCCGACGAGGACGCGCGCGAATGGCGCTGCGCGGTCGACCTGCGGTTCGATCCGGACGTGATCGCGTGCTATGCGTCGCTCGACGCGGCCGACCGGCTGCGCGTGCGCACCCAGCTGTGCGATCGCGCGCGGCGCGCGGTGGACGAGTACAAGCCGCGCGTCGAGGATGCCGCGATCGAATGCTGCGTGACGCTCGACGTGACGCGCACCGAATTCGACGCGGCGCTGCGCGCGCCCTGACCCTTCGCGGCCGGTCGCGGGTGCGGTTCCGCCCGTGCCGGCTTTCGCCGCTGTCCGCACGCGCGCGCCGTAGCGCGAGGGCGCGTGTCGCGGCGGCCTCACACATGCCACGAGGACTCTCGATGACCCATTCCCCCTCCGCCGGCAAGACACCGCCCGCACCGTCGCCCGACAGCGCGAAGTCGCGCCAGCTCGAAGGAAACCGTTCGCGGCCCGACCACGAGGCGTTGCGCACCAACCAGGGCGTGCGGATCGCCGACAACCAGAACACGCTGCGCGGCGGCGCGCGCGGCCCGTCGCTGCTCGAAGACTTCATCATGCGCGAGAAGATCACGCACTTCGATCACGAGCGCATTCCGGAGCGCGTGGTGCACGCGCGCGGCTCGGCCGCGCACGGCGTGTTCCGCGTCTACGAGCCGATGGCCGACTACACGAAGGCCGCGTTCCTGCAGGATCCGGCCGCCGAGACGCCGGTATACGTGCGCTTCTCGACGGTGCAGGGGCCGCGCGGGTCGGCCGACACCGTGCGCGACGTGCGCGGCTTCGCGGTGAAGTTCTATACGGAGGAAGGCAACTACGACCTCGTCGGCAACAACATGCCGGTGTTCTTCATCCAGGACGCGATCAAGTTTCCCGACTTCGTGCATGCGGTGAAGCCCGAGGCGCCGAACGAGATGCCGACCGGCGCATCCGCGCACGACACGTTCTGGGATTTCGTGTCGCTGGTGCCGGAAGCCACCCACATGGTGCTATGGCTGATGTCGGACCGCGCGCTGCCCGCGAGCTTTCGCGCGATGGACGGCTTCGGCGTGCACACGTTCCGCTTCGTGAACGCGGCCGGCGACGTGCGTTTCGTGAAGTTCCACTGGCGCCCCGTGAGCGGCGCGTATTCGCTGCTGTGGGACGAAGCGCAGCGGATTGCCGGCCACGACCCGGATTTCAACCGGCGCGACCTGTGGACGGCGATCGAGCGCGGCGACTATCCGGAGTTCGAGCTCGGCGTGCAGATGATCGATCCGGCCGATGCGGACCAGTTCGACTTCGATCTGCTCGACCCGACCAAGCTGGTGCCCGAAGAGCGCGTGCCGGTGCGGCCGATCGGCCGGATGACGCTGAACCGCAATCCCGACAACTTCTTCGCGGAAACCGAGCAGGTCGCGTTTCACCCGGGCCACGTGGTGCCGGGCATCGACTTCACGAACGATCCGCTGTTGCAGGGGCGCCTGTTCTCATACACCGATACGCAGCTGAGCCGGCTCGGCGGCCCGAATTTCCACGAGATTCCGATCAACCGTCCGGTGTGCCCGTTCGCGAACAACCAGCGCGACGCGATGCACCGGCAGACGATCAACGTCGGGCAGGCGTCGTACGAGCCGAATTCGACGAGCGGCGGCTGGCCGCGCGAGACGCCGCCCGCGCCGTCCGGCGGCGGCTTCGAGACCGTGCACGAGCCGCTCGAGGGCGAGAAGGTGCGCGTGCGCAGCGAATCGTTCGCCGATCATTTCTCGCAGGCCGCGCTGTTCTACCAGAGCATGACCGGGATCGAGCAGCGGCACATCCGCGACGCGTACTGCTTCGAGCTGGGCAAGGTGACGCAGCCGAAGATTCGCGAGCGGGTGGTCAACGACATCATCGCGCGCTTCGATGGCGGGCTCGCCGCGCAGGTCGCGGAACGGCTCGGGCTCCCCGCGCCGCACGCGGCCGCGACGCCGGCCGTCGCGCAGCGCTCGCCGGCACTGAGCCTGATCGGTCGCGCGAAGCCGGGCGTCCGCTCGCGCAAGATCGCGCTGATCGCGACGCCGGGTACGAGCCCGGCGCTCGTCGAGCAGGTGCGCGACACGCTGCAGGCCGCGCACGCGGTGCCGATGATCGTCGCGCCGACGCTCGCGCCGATCGGCGGCATCGTGCCGGAGGCGACGCTGGCCGGCATGCCGTCGGTAATGTTCGACGCGGTATTCGTCTGCGGCGGCGACGACGATGGCGGCGATCTCGCGCACAGCGCCGACGCACGGCACTTCGTGCGCGAGGCGTTCAAGCACCTGAAGCCGATCGCGGCCGTCGGGGCCGGGCGGCAACTGCTCAGCGCCGCGCACCTGCCGGACCCGGCCGAAGGCGTGTGCGTCGGGCAGGCCGTCGATCTCGACGCCGTCCTGAAGGCGCTGTCGGATCACCTCGGCCAGCATCGCGTCTGGGTGCGCGAGCAGCAGGCGGCCGAGTTGCCGGCCTAGCGCCGCCGCGCGATCATGGACGTCGTCGTCGCGCTGTTCGGACAGGGCCGGATGCTTGGCCCCGGCCAGATGGCGCTGCGCGCGATCGTCGTGTCCGCGATCGCGCTCGTGCTGATCCGCGTCGCCGGGCGGCGTGCGTTCGGCCAGCGTTCGCCGTTCGACTACGTGGTCGGGATCCTGCTCGGCGCGATCCTGAGCCGCGCGGTGGTCGGCGCGTCGCCGTTCGTGGCGACCGTCGCGGCGTCGTTCGCGATCGCGCTGCTGCATCGCGCGATCGGCTGGGCCTGCGTGCGCTCGCGCCGGCTCGAGCGGCTGCTGGTGGGCGTCGAGCGCGAGGTGTATCGCAACGGCCGCTTCGACGACGCGCAGATGCGTGCCGCGCTGCTCACGCCGACCGACATCCGCGAGAGCGTGCGGCAGGCGCTCGGCGCGAACGACCTGTCCGACGTCGACGCGGCGATCCTGGAGCGCAACGGCCACGTCAGCATCGTGCGGCGCAGCCGCCGCCGCAGGCCGTGACCTGCGCCGGACCCCACACGCGGCAAGGAGGACATCGATGGCACGGATGATCTGGAAAGGCGCGATCAGCTTCGGGCTCGTTCACGTGCCCGTGCAGCTGTTCCCGGCCACGCGCACCGTGAAGCCGTCGTTCCGGCTGCTCGACAAGCGCTCGATGGACCCGGTCGGCTACCGGCAGATCAACAAGCGCACCGGCAAGGAAGTCAGGCGCGAGGACATCGTGCGCGGCTACGAGTACGAGAAGGAGCGCTACGTCGTGCTGACCGACGACGAGATCCGCGCGGCGAACCCCGAATCGACGCAGACGGTCGACATCGTCACGTTCGTCGACGAGGACGCCGTGTCGTTCCTGTATCTCGACACGCCGTACTACCTCGTGCCGGACCGCAAGGGCGAGAAGGTCTATGCGCTGCTGCGCGACGCGCTGAAGGACAGCGGCAAGATCGGCATCGCGCACGTCGTGATGCGCGACCGCCAGCATCTCGGTGCGCTGATTCCGGTCGGGCCGCTGCTGGCGCTCGACACGCTGCGCTGGCAGGAGGAGCTGCGCCCGCTCGACGAACTGTCGGTGCCGGCCGACGACGCGAAACGTGCCGGTGTCAGCGCGCGCGAACTCGCGATGGCGAAGAAGCTGATCGAAGACATGTCCGGATCGTGGTCGCCCGACGCGTATCACGACACGTTCCGCGACGACATCCTCGAGCTGGTCGAGCGCAAGGTCCGCGCGGGCCGGATCGAGGAGATCGAGGACCGGCCCGCGCAGACGGGGCGTGCGGCGTCCAACGTCGTCGATCTGACCGAATTGCTCAAGCGCAGCCTGAAGGGTGGCGGGCGCGTGGGCGGTGGGGACGACGATGCGGATACTGAAGCATCGGCGCCTTCGCGTGCGGCCGGCGCGCGCCGCAAACCGGCGGCGAAAGCGCCCGCCAAAGGAGCGGCGAAGGCGCCCGCGAAACGTACGGCCGCGAAGCACGGCGCCACCGGTGCGCACTCGGCGAAGAAGGCCGCCGCGCGCCGCAAGCACGCCGCATGACGCCGCGTGACGGAGGATGACGCGATGGCAGGCAAGCTCGATCCGTATCGCCGCAAACGCCGCTTCGACGCGAGCCCGGAACCCGAGGGCGCGCACGGGCGGCGGCGCGTTTCCGCCGATGCGAATACGCGCACGGGGCGCAACGCGCGACCGTCCGCGCGCGCGGCCAGGCCGCTGCGCTTCGTGATTCAGGAACACCACGCACGGCGCCTGCATTACGACTTCCGTCTCGAGCTCGACGGCACGCTGAAGTCGTGGGCCGTGCCGAAGGGGCCGAGCGTCGACCCGTCGGTGAAACGGCTGGCCGTGCACGTCGAGGATCATCCGCTCGAATACGCGTCGTTCGAAGGCGAGATTCCGGCCGGCCATTACGGCGCGGGTTCGGTCGTCGTCTGGGACGAAGGCACGTGGACGCCCGACGGCGGCGTCGCACAGGCACGCGCCGGCTATCGTGCCGGCAAGCTGACGTTCCGGCTCGACGGCGCGAAGCTGCACGGCGGCTGGGCGCTCGTGCGCAGCGGGCGGCAGCAGGGCCGCCAGGCGCAATGGCTGTTGATCAAGGAACGCGACGACGACGCGCGCGACGCCGAGACGTTCGATGTCGTTGCCCAGCGGCCGGGCAGCGTGCATGACGGACACACGCGGGCCGCGCGCGATCCGGCACCGGCCGACGCGGCGCCTTCCGTGCGTGCATCGCGCCGCGCCCGGCGCAACGCGTCGGGCGTGCGCGGCGGGGCGCACGACGACGGGCTGGAAAGGCCGCCCACCGACCTGTCGCAGGTAGACGGCGCCGTGCGTGCGGCGTTGCCCGAGCGCGTCGCGCCGCAACTCGCGACGCTGGTCGATGCGCCGCCGGCGCACGGCGACTGGCGCTACGAGGTGAAATTCGACGGCTACCGGATCCTCGCGCGGATCGCGGGTCGCGGCGCACGGCGGCACGTCACGCTGATGACGCGCGAAGGCCGCGACTGGACCGCGAAGCTGCGCTTGCAGCGCGATGCGCTCGCGGCGCTCGACGTCGACAACGCGTGGCTCGACGGCGAGGCCGTCGTGCTCCGCGACACCGGCCTGCCGGATTTCCAGGCGCTGCAGAACGCGCTCGGCGCAGGGCGCTCGGACGCGGTGACGCTGTTCGTGTTCGACCTGCCGTTTCTGGATGGATACGACCTGCGCGACGCGCCGCTCGCCGCGCGTCGCAGGCTGCTCGAACCGCTGCTCGCCGGCAGCGACCCCGCGCGGCTGCGCTACTCGCCCGATCTCGGCGACGATATCGCGTCGCTGATCGCGAGCGCGTGCGACACGGGGCTCGAGGGGCTGATCGGCAAGCGCGCTGATTCGCGCTATCGCGGCGGCCGCTCGCCCGCGTGGATCAAGCTGAAATGCAGGCGGCGGCAGGAGTTCGTGATCGGCGGTTATACCGAGCCGTCGGGCAGCCGGCATGGCTTCGGCGCGCTGCTGCTCGGCGTCCACGAGCCCGCCGCGGGCGGCAGGCGGCCGCGCGGCACGCCGCCGCTGCGTTATGTCGGCCGTGTCGGTACCGGGTTCGATACGCGCCTGCTCGACCGGCTCGCGGCTACCTTGCGCAAGCACGAGCGCGACACGACGCCGTTCGACCCGCCGCCGCGCGAACGGTCGCGCACGCGGGTCCACTGGGTCGAGCCGACGCTCGTCGCCGAATGCGAATTCGCGGAATGGACCGGCGACGGGATCGTGCGGCAGGCGGCGTTCGTTGCGCTGCGCGAAGACAAGCCGGCGCGGCAGATCGTCCGCGAGGTGCCGCGCCACACCGACACGGAGACGACGATGGATGGACCCCGCACCACGCACGACCGGCACCCGCCCGCCGCGCCTGCCGAAACCGCGCACGGCCGCCCGCCGCGTACGCGCTCCGATGCGTCGGCCGGCCGCATGCAAGACGAATCCGGTGTCGCCCGGGTCGGCCGGGTTCGCATCACTCACCCCGATCGCGTACTCGATCCGCAAAGCGGCACGCGCAAGATCGACCTCGCGCATTACTGGCAGCGGGTCGCGCCGTGGCTGCTGCCCGACCTGAAAGGACGACCGGTATCGCTCGTGCGCGCGCCGGGCGACATCGCCGGCGAACTGTTCTTCCAGAAGCATGCGGAGCGACGCGAGATCCCGTTCGTCACGCAGCACGAAGGACTGGATCCCGGCCACGGGCCGCTGCTGTCGATCGACAGCGTCGACGCGCTGCTCGGCGCCGCGCAGATGGGCACGATCGAGCTGCATACCTGGAACGCGCATGCGTCGAACATCGAGCGGCCGGACCGCATCGTGTTCGACCTCGATCCCGATCCGGCATTGCCGTGGCGCGAGATGATCGACGCCGCGCAGCTCGTGCGCGGGCTGCTCGATGCGCTGGGACTCGTGTCCTTCTGCAAGACCAGCGGCGGCAAGGGGCTGCACGTGGTCGTGCCGCTCACGCGGCACGCGGGCTGGGACGACGTGAAGGCGTTCTCGCGCGCCGTCGCGCAGCACGTCGCCGGCACGTTGCCCGAGCGCTTCACCGCGACGATGGGGCCGCGCCACCGGCGCGGCAAGATCTTCGTCGACTACTTGCGCAACGGCCGCGGCGCGAGCACGATCGCCGCGTACTCGGTGCGCGCGCGGCCCGGCATGGGCGTGTCGGTGCCGCTCGACTGGGACGAGGTGCCCGCGACGACGGGCGGCGCGCAATGGACGATCGACACGCTGCACGAACGGCTCGATACGCTGAAGCGCGATCCGTGGGAAGGCTATGCGAAGACGCGCCAGCGCGTCACCGCGGCGATGCGTGCGCGGCTCGGCGTGCAAACGTGAACGCATCAGCGCCGGTGCTGCAGCCGGTAGTACCAGTTCATCAGCGGCGTCGCGGAGATCCCGTGCGCGACCACCGATGCGCAGACGACGGCCAGCACGGGCGCGGCGAGCGGGCGCACCGCATCGGACGGCCCGTGCTCGAGCGCGAACAGCAGGTAGTAGAACGAGCCGATTCCGCGAATGCCGAACCATGCCATCAGGCGCCGCTGCGCGTGCGTCGCGGGTGAACCGGCGAGCGTGAGCAGCACCGCGAGCGGCCGCACGGCGACGAACAGCACGGCGGCCAGCGCGGCGGCGCCCCAGGTGAACAGCGCGCCCGGCAACGTCGCGAGCACGCTGCCGACCATCGTCATCACGACGGCTTCCGCGATCCGTTCGAGTTCGATCGTGAAGCCGAGCACCGATTCGGCCATGAACGCGTGGGCCTTCTCCGGATGCTTTTCGGTCGCGACGACGTCCTCCGAATCGATCTGGCCGATGACTTCGCGCGGCTTGCGGTCGCCGCTCGCGCGATGCTCGACGCGCCGCATCGCGACGCCGGCCGCGAACGTCGCGATGAAGCCGAACGTGTGCGCGAGCTGCGCGGCGCCGAACGACAGCACGATCAGCGCGAGCGCGAAGAAGCCTTCGAGGCCGAGTGCCTGCGCATGGCGCGTGCGCAGCCAGCCGATCGTCCAGGTCGTCGCCCAGCCGAGGCCGCCGCCGATCGCGGCCGCACCCGCGATGCCCCACAGCGCGGCGAGCGCGAACGTGCCGGACAGCGGCGCGATGCCATGCGTCGCGTTGCTTGCGCCGCACAGCGCGAGCCCCGCGAGCGCGAACGGCAGCGCGATGCCGTCGTTCATTCCGCCTTCGCCCGACAGCGCGAAGCGGACGAGATCGCGATCGCCCGGATCGTGCACCTGCACGTCGTGCGCGAGCACGGGGTCGGTCGGCGCGAGGATCGCCGCGAGCAGCAACGCGGGGCCCCAGCCGAGCCCGAGCGCGAGCACCGCGCAGGCGGCGAGCAGCGGCACGGTGACGACCATCGCGAGCAGGCCGAGGCGGCACGGCACGAGCCACAGCCGGTCGGACAGCGGCACGCGCAGCCGCAGCCCGATCGCGAACAGCGACACGAGCAGCGCGATTTCGACGATTTCACGCAGCAGCCGGCCGTCGCGTTCCAGGTCCAGATGCAGCAGGCCGGCGCCGGCCGGGCCGAGCGCGACGCCGAGGATGAGATAGACCATCGCGGTGCTGCAGGGCAGGTGGCGCAACGCGGACGTCGCGAGGCCCATGCCCAGCAGCACGGCGCCGATGATCAGGTACCAGAGCGTCTCGTGCATGGGTGCGCTCGTGGCTGGCGGGCAACGCAGGCGCGCAAGCCGTCAGGGCTTGCGGCCGAACGCCTCGCGCAGTTTCCGCTTCGCGCGTTCGAGCGTCGTGCGGCGCGTTTTCGGGAGGTTGCGGCCCGCGCGGTTCACGTAGAAGTTCAGCATCGACATCGCCGACTGGAACGGCGATGCCTTGCGGCGGCGGCTGTGCTCGGCCGAACGCTTCAGCGAGGCGGCGATCGCGGCCGGATCGTCGGATTTGAAGATGTCGGGCTCGAGGTCGAGCGCATCGCTTTTTTGCGTGACTTCGCCCGACCAGCGCTTGCGGTGTTTCGGGTCGGCGCCGCGGCCGGCGCGGCGCGTGAGGCGCTTGCCGTGCGCATGGGAAGCGGAGGCGGAAGGCATGAAGGCGGCTCCATATGGGGTCGGGGGAGGGTCGTACGGTGAGAGGCGCCGCAAACCGCGTGCCGCGCGGCGCGCCGGTGCCGGCGACGGCATGGGCCTTGCTGAAAGGTACGGGCAGGCTTTTCCATGACCGCATCACCACCAGGGAGACAACACCATGGAGTCAGTATTGGAATCGATGTGCGTCGCGCGGCGCGTGCTCGCTTGCGCGGCTGTCGCGATCGTTGCGGCCGCGCCGGCCGCATGGGCCCAGAACACGCAGCGTCCGGACGAAGGAACGGGCGCACCGAATCCGTCGATGGACATGTCGACGCCGGACACCCATGGCAATACGGCCGCGCCGCCTCCGCCCGCCAGCCCGAAGCGGCACGGCGCGAAGCACGGCATGCCGTCGCACAGCGGGGCGGCAGGCCACGTGAAGCCGGGCGGCGGCCCCAACGGTGCGGGTGCGGGCGGCAGCGGTGCCGCGGGGGGCGGTGTCGGTGGCGGCACGGGCGCGGGC
>NZ_JAAGPK010000218.1:0-11289 GCF_017104685.1 Burkholderia sp. Tr-20355
TCGCCGCTCGTGCCGCTCACGCGCGTGCCGCCGGTGCGCGTGCTGCGCCGCGAGTGGGGCGACGCGTCGCGCACCGCGTGGGCCGCGTATGCGATCGGCGTCGTGCTGTTCGCGGGGCTGCTGATCGTGGCGGCCGGCAACCTGAAGCTCGGCCTGATCGTCGCGGGCGGCTTCGCCGGCGCGCTGGTCGGTTTCGCCCTGATCGCGCGGCTCGTGCTGTTCGCGGCGGCACGTGCGGTACGCAACGCGCGCGTGGCCGCCGGCGTCGGCTGGCGCTACGCGCTGGCGTCGCTGCACCGGCGCGGCACGGCGAGCGCGCTGCAGATCACCGCGCTCGCGCTCGGCCTGATGTGCCTGCTGCTGATCGCGATCACGCGCAACGATCTCGTCGCGGGCTGGCGGCAGTCGACGCCGCCCGATGCGCCGAACCAGTTCCTGATCGATATCCAGCCCGACCAGCGCGACGACGTCGCGGCCTATCTGGCCGCGCACGGCGTGCGCGACGCGGTGCCCGCGCCGATGGTGCGCGGCCGCCTCGTCGCGATCAACGGCAAGCCGGTGAATCCGGACGCGTATCCGTCCGACGAGGCGCGCCGGCTCGTCGACCGCGAGTTCAACCTGTCGTATACGACCGAACTGCCGTCCGACAACCGGATCGTCGAGGGCGACTGGTTCGGCACCGCGGCGACGCCGCAGATCTCGATCGAGGCCGGCCTCGCGAAGACGCTGAACGTGAAGCCGGGCGACACGCTGCGTTTCGACGTGACGGGGCTGACGGTCGACGCGCCGATCACGAGCGTGCGCAAGCTCGACTGGGGTTCGTTCCGCGTGAACTTCTTCGTGCTGATGCCGCCGCCGGTGCTGAAGAATTTCCCGGCCGTCTACTTGACGAGCTTCCATTTGCCCGCATCGAACGCCGCGCTGCTCGATCCGCTGATCGCGCGCTATCCGAACCTGACCGCGATCGACGTCGCGCCGATCCTCGCGCAGTTGCAGCGGATGATGCTGCAGGTGGTCGGCGCGGTGCAGTTCCTGTTCGCGTTCACGCTCGCGGCCGGCGTGCTCGTGCTGTACACGGCGCTTGCCGGCTCGCGCGACGAGCGCGTGCGCGAGGCCGCGCTGCTGCGCGCGCTCGGCGCGTCGCGCGCGCAGGTCAATGCGGTACAGCGCGCGGAATTCGTCGTGGTCGGCGCGCTGGCCGGCGTGCTGGCTTCGGCGGGCGCGATCGCGGTCGGCTGGGTGCTCGCGTCGCGCGTGTTCGATTTCCAGCTCGCCGTCGATCCGTGGCTCGTGCCGGCCGGCATCGCGGCCGGTGTCGCCTGCGCCGGTGCGGCCGGCTGGCTGAGCCTGCATAATGTGTTGCGGCGCCCCGCGCTGCAGTCGCTGCGCGACGCATGAGCGTTGCCGGCGGCCCCGAAGATCCCGTTTTCCGACTATCCGTATGACCGATGTGAATGACGATGCGCCGTCGCAGCCGACGGCGTTCGAACTCGTGGGCGGCGAAGCCCGCGTGCGCGAAATGGTGGACCGCTTCTACGACCTGATGGACCTCGAGCCGGAGTTCGCGCAGATTCGCGCGCTGCATCCGCAGTCGCTCGACGGCTCGCGCGACAAGCTGTTCTGGTTCCTGTGCGGCTGGCTCGGCGGCCCCGACCACTACATCAGCCGGTTCGGCCATCCGCGGTTGCGCGCGCGGCACCTGCCGTTCCCGATCGCGTCGGTCGAGCGCGACCAGTGGCTGCGCTGCATGGCGTGGGCGATGGAGGATGTCGGGCTGGCCGAGCCGCTGCGCGAGCGGCTGATGCATTCGTTCTACGACACGGCCGACTGGATGCGCAACCGGCCCGGTTGATCGACCGGTACGCCGCTGTCCGTGCGCCGGACGATCTGCGTCTGGGCGCGCGGGAGGCATCGCGCGACACTGGCCGTTTCCCCCACCGATACGAGGCTCGTCCGATGACGACACAAGCGCTGTTTCGCGAAGACGCGTACCTCACGCAATGCGACGCGGTCGTCCGGGCCGTCGGCGACGACGGCATCCGGCTCGACCGCACGGTGTTCTATCCGCTCGGCGGCGGCCAGGCCGGCGACACCGGCACGCTGACGCTGCCCGACGGCGGCCCGATCGTGATCGCCGACACGCGCAAGGCGAAGTTCGACGGCGCGACGCCCGACGACGCCGTCCACGTGCCGGCGCCGGGGCAGGAGGCCCGCGTCGCGGCGCTCGCGCCCGGCACGCGCGTGATCGCGGAGATCGACTGGCTGCGCCGCTACCGGCACATGCGTTTGCACACGGCCGCGCACCTGATGTGCGCGGTGCTGCCGTACGCGGTCGATGGCTGCAGCGTGACGGCCGACTACGTGCGGCTCGATTTCGCGACGTCCGATGCGATCGACCGCGACGACGTCGAGCGGCGTCTCGCGGCGCTGGTCGGCGGCGCGCATCCGGTCACGACCGAATGGATCACCGACGACGAGATGGCCGAGCGGCCCGAACTCGTGCGCACGATGAGCGTGAAGCCGCCGATGGGCCTCGGCCGCGTGCGGCTGCTGCGGATCGAGCAAGTCGACTTGCAGCCGTGCGGCGGCACGCATGTGCGCAACACGTCCGAAATCGGCGCGCTGCGGGTCGCGAAACTGGAAAAGAAGAGCGCGCGTACACGGCGCCTCGTCCTGGCGTTTGCATGACGATCGATACCGGCCACGCCGGCGCGGCAGCGCTGGATCCGCAAGCACGGGAGATTCTGGATTTCTGGTTCGGCGAGCCGGGCTCGGCCGAATTCGGGCGGCAACGCAAGGTGTGGTTCAACGGCGGCGCCGCCTTCGACGATCTGCTGCGCGCACGCTATGGCGCGTTGCTCGACGCCGCATGCGACGGCGCCTGCGATCACTGGGCCGGCTCGCCGTCGGGTGCGCTGGCGTTGATCGTCGTGCTGGACCAGTTCTCGCGCAACATCCATCGCGGCACGCCGCGCGCGTTTGCCGCCGATCCGAAGGCGCTCGCGATCGCCCGCCGTGTCGTCGCGACCGGCTGGGACGCACGGCTGCCGAGCGGGCATCATCGTGCGTTCGCGTACCTGCCGTTCGAGCACGACGAGTCGGTCGAGAGCCAGCGCGAAGCCGTGCGCCTGTGCGCGGGCATTCGCGACGAGGCCGGGTGCGAGCGTTATCACCGCTTCGCCGTGCTGCACGCGGCGGTCGTCGAGCGCTTCGGCCGTTTCCCGCACCGGAACGCGATCCTCGGCCGCGCGTCGACCGACGAGGAAACGGCGTTCCTGCGCGAGCCCGGTTCGTCGTTCTGAAGATCCAGGCCGTGGTGTAAAGGGGAGTGCGAGCCCGCGGCTTGATGCGGGGGCGTCAAGGATGGATATCGCGCAGAGGTTGCGCGCCGGCCGACCGGGCGGGCGCGACCGGTGCAAAAGATGAAGGCGGGCAGGGCGGCGCACCGCCCCGTGTCACTGCAGGTGCTGTTCGGGCGTCCGCACGTACACGCGCAGCAGTTCCTCGTTGTCGCCCGGGCGGGCGCCGGTCCAGAACAGTTGCCATTCGCTGCCGGGTGCCGGATCGACGGCACGCACGCCCTGGACGATCATCCACGTGCAGCGCGTCGACTTCGCGTCGTCGATCGGCGTGTGCTGGATGCCGGAGAAGTAGTACAGCATCGGCGCTTCCGATTCGCCGAGCCCGTGCAGGCTCGCCATGCAGTCGCCGTCGTTCCATTCGAGCGCGAGATGCGCGTTCAGGTCGTCGAACACCGAGCGGTAGCTCTTCGCGACGTCGAGCCACGGCAGCAGCAGCGTATAGACGAGGCCCCACGCGACGAGCGCGCCGGCGCCCCACGACAGCGCGCCGCGCCACAGGCCCGTCGAGCGCAACTTCGGCAACAGTGTCAGCCAGCCGATGGTCAGCGCGAGCGCACCGATCACGAGCGCGGGCCGGATCGGCATCGTCCAGTCGAGCGGCAGCCAGCGGCCGAGCAGCGCGAGATCGGCGCGCGACGCGGCCGGATCGGCCATCACGGCCCAGATCGCCCACGCGAGCGCGACGGTCGTGCCGAACAGCACGCGGCTGAAGTAATCCCACGCGAGATGCAACCGGCGCGGCAGGCGGTCGATCGCCTGCGCGGCAACCAGCGCGAGCGGCGCGAAGAACGGCAGGATGTAGAGCTGGCGCGACGTCGCGGATATTTGCAGCACCACGAGCCCGATACCGGCGAACAGCACCGGCAGCGCGACGCGCGGCGTGCGCCAGTCGCGCCATGCGCCGCGCGCGACGGCGACGATCGCGAGCGGCGCGACCGGGAAGCCGACGAGCAGGAACGCACGCAGGATGAAGAACGGCTTGTCGTTTTCCGCGCCGAGTTCGGGGACGGAGAAGCCGAAGAACCGGCCGACGTTGTTGTCCCAGAACCACGTCATGAACAGCGTTTCGGAGCGCAGGAACAGCGCGGTCGGCCAGATCAGCGCGAACGGCGCGAACACGAGCGCGGCGACACCGAGCGCGCGCGCGAACGAGCGGGTGCGGCAGGCCGGGTAGAGCACCAGCGTGCAGACGAGCGTGGCCGCGAACACGAGCGGCACGAACAGCCCCTTCGTCATCAGCGCGATGCCGACGCCCGCGCCGAAGAGCGGCGCGGCCCAGCGGCCCGACGGCCGGACCGGCAGCCCGTGCCGCATCTGCTGCGCGCGCGCGACGTGCTGCATCACGAGTTCGAGCAGCCCGCAGAAGCCCATCGCCGTGCCGGCGAACAGCGCGACGTCCGTCATCATGTCGTGCAGGTGCTTGATGACGACGAGCGTGCTCGCGCTCAGCACGACGGGGCCGATCACGCGCAGGTCGAACCAGCTGTCCGCGCGGCTGGCGACGCGCGCCGCACGTGCGATGAAGCCGAACGCGAGCGTGGCGAACAGCGCGCTGGCGAGTCGCGCCGCATCGTGCAGCGGCATCACGCGCTGCAGCAGCCAGGTGAGGCTCGTCGCGACCCATGCGTAAAGCGGCGGCTTTTCCATGAACGGCAGGCCGGCATTGGTCGGCACGACGAAGTCGCCGGTCTCGAGCATGTGCTGGATGATGCCGAACGTATAGGTTTCGTCCTGTTTCCACGGATCGTGGCCGAGCACGCCCGGCAGCGTGTACGCGCAGACCAGCACGGCGACGAGCAGCCAGGCCCGCCAGCCGAGCAGGGCCGCGCGGTCGCGCGCGGTGCGGGTTGCGGTGGTCGACGCCACGACGGGCGTGCCGGCGGCGTCGAGCGTCGCGGTGGCGTCGGTGTCGGCTGTCGAGCGGGTGTGCTGAGCCGGCGCGGGCACAGACGTGCGTCGCCGGCTGGGCGCTGCGGTTCCAGGCATGGAAAAGATCTCGGGTCGAGTCGAGCCGGTCCGCTACTTGGGCGGGACCGATAAGGGCCACATCAGGGTGGCGGAGACTTGGCGTAGACGACGCCTGTCTGATTGCCCGCTAGTAGAGCACGGAACTGTTACGAATGTTTACTGAAACCGTCACGAAATTGTGGAGATTTGTGGTGTCGTGACGACAGGGCGTGCCTGGCGGCGCTTCGGGGGCGCCGGGCGGGCGAGATTACCGGCCGCCGCCGACGTCGAGCAGGGCGCCCGTCGTGTACGACGCCGTGTCGCCGAGCAGCCAGACGATCGCTTCGGCGATCTCCGGTGCCTCGCCCGCGCGGCCGAGCGGCGTTTGCGCGCCGAGGCGCGCTGCCCGGCCGGGCTGGCCGCCGCTGGCGTGAATGTCGGTCTCGATCAGGCCGGGGCGCACCGCGTTGACGCGCACGCCGTGCGGGCCGAGTTCCTTCGCCAGACCGATCGTCAACGAGTCGACCGCGCCTTTCGACCCCGCATAATCGACGTATTCGTTCGGCGAACCGAGCCGCGATGCGATCGACGACACGTTGACGATCGCGCCGCCGCGGCCGCCCCGGTCGGTGGACAGCCGGCGCGCGGCTTCGCGCGCGCACAGATACGCGCCGAGCACGTTGGTATCGAACATCCGCCGCAGCCGGTCGGCCGTCATGTCGGCGAGCGGCATCGACGGCGCGACGATGCCCGCGTTGTTGACGAGCGCGTCGAGCCGTCCGAACGCGGCCGTCACGGTGTCGAACATCGCGATGACGTCCGCCTCGTTCGCGACATCGCCCGCGACGATGCACGCGCGGCCGCCCGCGTCGCGGACAGCCTGCGCGGTGAGCTCGGCCGCCGCCGTGTCGCGCGCGTAGTTGATGCCGACGTCCCAGCCGCGTTCGGCCGCGAGCACGGCGGTCGCGCGGCCGATGCCCCGGCTCGCGCCGGTGATGAGGACGGCCTTGCGATCGGACGGTGCGGCCATGGCGTGCGGTTTCCGGTGACGGTTACTTCGCTGCGTCGGGCGCCCACTTGTCGCGGGCGGGCGGCTGGTAGCGGCGCAGCCGCTCGATCAGTTCGACGGGTTCGGATTCGACGCACAGCGCGTCGAAATAGGCCGGACGCATGAAGCCTTCGTCGACCGTATGGCGCAGCAGCGCGATCAACGGATCGTAGAACGAATCGATGTTGTAGACCGCGACGGGCTTGCGGTGATAACCGAGCTGCGCCCACGTGTAGACCTCGAAGAGCTCTTCGAGCGTCCCGGCGCCGCCGGGCATCGCGACGAACGCGTCGGAGAGGTCGGCCATCATTTTCTTGCGGTGATGCATGTCGGGCACGACGTGCAGTTCCGACAGCCCCGTGTGACCGACTTCCTTGTCGACGAGCAGCTCGGGGATCACGCCGACCGCATGGCCGCCGGCTGCCATCACCTCGTCGGCGATCACGCCCATCAGGCCGACGCGGCCGCCGCCGTAGACAAGCGTGAGGCCCGCCTCGACGAGCGCGCGGCCGAATGCGCGCGCGGCGTCGGCATAGACGGGCCGCACGCCGGGCGACGAGCCGCAATAAACGCAGACTGCCTTCATTGCTTGGAATCCTTGGCGGAGGCCTGCCCGAGGGTGACGGGACTGTCGGCCGGGCGCGGCGAGCCGTCGCGCGGCGGCAGGTAGTCGGTGAACTGGCGCTTGGGCAGCTTGCCCGAGACCAGATCGTCGAACAACTGGCGCGAACGGCCGCGCAGGTACGGCGCCATCACGGAGATCACGTGCATGCTGACCTGGTGCAGTTCTTCGCGAATCGCGTCCTGGTCGTTGTATTTGCGCGGATGCATCACGTACTGATACGACAGCCAGTAGGTCGAGATCACGGCCATGTTGGTCGCGATGACTTCGATCTCGGCGGGCGTCGCGACCATTTCGGCGTCGGACACGAGCAGCTCGCACATCTCGCGCGCGAAGCGCACCTTGTGGCTGATGATCTGCTTGAAGTGCGTCTCGAGCGTGCGGTTGCGGGCGAGCAGGTCGTTGAGGTCGCGGTACAGGAACCGGTAGGTCCACATGAAATCGGCCATGTACTGCAGGTACGACCAGGTTTCGTCGATCGTCGGACGATGATCTTCGGGGAAGCGCAGCCGCCGTTCGATCTGCTGCTCGAACTGCGCGAAGATGCTGTTGATGATGTCGTCCTTGTTGCGGAAATGGTAGTACAGGTTGCCTGGACTGATTTCCATTTCCTCGGCGATCGTCGTGGTCGTGACGTTCGGCTCGCCGATCTCGTTGAAGAGTTTCAACGACAACTCGAGAATCCGTTCGCGGGTGCGGCGGGGAGGTTTCGCTTCCATGTCGTCCGGCCCTGTGTGTGCCGGACTGGCGGGCGCTGCAATCGATGCTGCGTGATTCGTCCGGCGCGGGTTGCTGTTCTATGTCTAGCGGACGATTATAAACCGGGGTTTCGCCACATCGGGGCATTTCGTGATCGCGCCCCCGCGCGGCGCATGGTGCAGCGCCGCACGCGGGCGGCCCGCGGCGCGCGCGCCCGGTCCCCGTCTAGAAGCCGAGCCAGCGTGCGACGACGGGGCCGAGCACGAAGCCCCACGTCGTCACGCACGCGAACAGCGCGACCGTCACGGCCGCGCTGCCGAGATCCTTCGCACGCTTGGAGAGTTCGTGACGCTCGAGCGAGATGCGGTCGATCGCGGCCTCGACGCTCGAGTTCAGCAGCTCGACGATCAGCACGAGCAGCACCGAGCCGATCAGCAGCGCGCGCGACGCGGCCGGCACCGGCGCGAATGCGCCGATCGGGAGCATCAGCGCGGCGAGCGTGAGTTCCTGGCGAAACGCGCTCTCCTCGCGGATCGCGACGCGAAAGCCGTTCAGCGAATGCTTGAGGGCATACCACGCGCGCGTGATGCCGCGGTGGCGCTTGTACGGGTTCGGCGGCAGCGGCGACAATGGGTCGTCGGGGCCGAGCGGCTCGTGCGCGTGCACGTCCGCTTCGGCATGCGGCTCGTCCTCGTCGAACGGACGGTGCCGTTGCGGCGTGGAGGCGGGAGGCGGGATCTTGTCGTTCAGGTCTCGTTTCAAACGGCGGCACCTTCGGCTGGCGAGTACGCGGTCTTCGGCAGCGGCTTCAGATGCGACGCGAACTGCTCGGATGCCGCGCGCCACGAGAAGCGTTCGGCCCACGCGCGCGCGGTCGTGCGTTCGATCTTCAGCGCTTCGAGGCAGGCTTCCTGCAGGTCCTCGTGCATCGCGCCCGCGTCGCCTTCGCCGAGCACGTCGATCGGGCCCGTGACGGGATACGCGGCCACCGGCGTGCCGCAGGCGAGCGCCTCGAGGAGCACGAGGCCGAACGTGTCGGTGCGACTCGGGAACACGAACACGTCGGCCGCAGCATACACCTTTGCAAGCTCGGCCTGTGACAGCACGCCGAGATAGTTCGCCTCCGGATAGCGCGACTTCAGTTCCGCGAGCGCGGGGCCTTCGCCCGCGACCCACTTCGAGCCGGGCAGGTCGAGGCGCAGGAACGCCTCGACGTTCTTTTCGATCGCGACGCGGCCCACGTACAGGAAGATCGGCCGCGCGGTGTTGAGCACCTTCGACTCCATCGGGCGGAAGATCTCGAGGTCGACGCCGCGGGTCCACAGCACGACGTTCGTGAAGCCGAATTTCTCGAGGTCCTGCTTGACGACCGGCGTCGGCGCCATCACCGCGAGCGACGGGCCGTGGAACCAGTGCAGGAAGCGGTAGGTCGCGGCCAGCGGGATGCCGAAACGCGCCTGCACGTACTCCGGAAAGCGCGTGTGGTACGCGGTCGTGTACGGCAGTTTGCGCGCGCGCGCATAACGCCGTGCGGCGAGGCCGAGCGGGCCTTCGGTCGCGATGTGCAGCGCGTCGGGCGCGAACGCATCGATCCGCGCGCGCAGCTTGCGGTACGGCAGGATCGACAGGCGGATCTCGGGGTAGGTCGGGCAGGGCACCGTGCGGAATTCCAGCGGCGTCAGCAGTTCGACGCGGTGGCCGAGCGCGGTGAGCTCGCGCGACGTGCTTTTCAGCGTGCGCACGACACCGTTGACCTGCGGTTCCCACGCGTCGGTGACGATCATGATCTTCATCGCGGCTTTGTCCTGTAAGTAGGGTTGTGTCAGGCAGTGGCCTTGGCCTTGCGCGACGTGATCTCCGACGGTGCGGAGCGCATCACCGTCCAGTAGACGATCTTCAGTTCGCCTTCCATCGTTTCGACGAGCGCGGACAGGCTTTCGACCCAGTCGCCGTCGTTGCAGTACAGCACGCCGTCGATGTCGCGGATCTCCGCCTTGTGGATGTGGCCGCATACCACGCCGTCGCAGCCGCGGCGGCGCGCCTCGTCGGTCATCACGGTCTCGAACTGCGAAATGAAGTTGACCGCGTTCTTGACCTGGTGCTTCAGGTACTGCGACAGCGACCAGTACTGGAAGCCGAGCCGGCTGCGGATCCGGTTGAACCAGCGGTTCAGCACGAGGATCAGCGTGTACAGCGTGTCGCCGAGATACGCGAGCCATTTCGCGTGCTGGATCACGCCGTCGAACAGGTCGCCGTGCACGATCCACAAACGTTTGCCCGCAATCGTCGTGTGGAAGGCCTCGCCGCGCACCTGGATGTCGCCGAACGCGAGGTCGCAGAACTGCCGCGCGCCCTCGTCGTGATTGCCGGGGATGTAGACGACCTGCGTGCCCTTGCGCGCCTTGCGCAGGATCTTCTGCACGACGTCGTTGTGCGCCTGCGGCCAGTACCAGCCTTTCTTCAACTGCCAGCCGTCGATGATGTCGCCGACGAGATACAGGTATTCCGAATCGTTGTGGCGCAGGAAGTCGAGCAGGTACGGCGCCTGGCAGCCGCTCGAGCCGAGGTGGATGTCGGACAGCCAGATGGTGCGGTAGCGATGGGCGGACGGGTCGGGATCGTCGTGCCGCGCGGGATGCGTGGCAGGCGGTTCTTGCGACGCCAGGTCATCGGTTGTAGCCGAGCCGGACAGGAAGGCGGTGGCGGCGCGGGCGCCGATAGGGTGACGGAACAGGGAGGTCGCGGACGTTTTCTGGCCCATGCATGACTCGCGCCGGTTGACATTACCGGCATTCCGCCATGCGGGCATGACTGTGCCGTGACAGTCACGAGACGTTCTTATTACGACCGCTGCCGGGTGTTTAGCAGTGAATCACGGCCCTTGCGTGACCTGCCGCACGGAACGGCCGGCGGTTGTCCGGCAGCGCCGTCTGGCGGATGACGGAAGGCGGGACGAGCGGTTTTCGTCTGAGGAGTGCGGCGCGTCAGCGCGGTATCGCGACGACGCGGGTGCGCGCGATCCGGTCGTGCGGAAATTGGCGGCCGGCATGCAGCCGGGCCGCGCCGGCCCAGATGACGATCCACGCGGCCGTGAGCGCGAGCGTGACGGGCACCGACAGGCCGAGGAGCGGATGCAGCGCGAGCGGAGGCAGGAACCACAGCCAGCCGAGCGCATAGCGGACGAGCGCGTGGCCGGCGCTCAGCGGCCGGCCGTTCGACGATTCGAGGCGCAGCCGCCAGGTCTTCATCGGCAGCGTCTGGCCGCCGTGGGTCCAGAACCAGACGAAGTACGCGCCGACGACGAGCGCGATCCACGCGGCGAGGAGGTTGTGATGGACGAGGCCGTTGCGTTGCTGCGTCGCGAGGCCGAATGCGAGCCCGGCGAAGAACACGACACCGAACAGCAGCACGCCTTCGTAGAGCAGCGCGGCGAGGCGCCGCCGCACGGAAGGCGCGGCGGCCGGGATCTCGGGGGCGCGGGCGTCTGCCATTTTTATATATTTTCGGATTACTGAATAACAATGCGGAATCCGTTTCGTGGAACGGATTCCGGCGCGTACGCATGCGCGCCGTCCGCGCAATGGAGTGGAATACATGGCGAAGCAACGAAA
>NZ_JAAGPK010000219.1:0-11284 GCF_017104685.1 Burkholderia sp. Tr-20355
TCGGCCTGCTTCGCCGCGAGACTGAACGCGCCTTCGGCCGTCAGGTCGCCGCCGCGCGACAGCGACGTCGACACCGTGTATTTCGCGGGCGTCTTGCCCAGCAGCGAGAAGCCGTCGAGCGTCGCGGTCAAGGCGAAGGCGTCGGGCTTCGGCGTCGACGTCGTCGACGTCCAGCTGACGCGCGTCGACCTGCCGGCTGCACAGACGGATGCCGTTTATCAACGGATGATCGGCACGCTGCGCGATCAGGCGGCGCAGGTGCGTGCGGAAGGCGCGGCCGACGTCGAGCGGATCAAGGCCGATGCCGAACGTGAGCAGCAGGCCGTGCTCGCGAACGCATACAAGTCCGCGCAGACGATCAAGGGCGAGGGCGACGCGAAGGCCGCGACGATTGCCGCCGATGCGTTCGGCCGCGATCCGCAGTTCTATCAGTTCTACGCGAGCCTGCAGGCCTACCGGAATACGTTCAAGCGCAACGACATCATCGTCGTCGATCCCGACAGCGAGTTCTTCCGCTTCATGCGCAGCCCGACGGGCGGCGCCGCACCGGCGGCGCCTGCTCCCCGCAAACATTGACTTTGAGGCGCCGCGTCGAGCGGCGCCGTCGCTCGCATGGACCTGGCTGGCTCGTTGTTGCTCGCAGTAGCGCTGATGCTGATCATCGAGGGGGCGTTCCCCTTCGTGTTTCCCGTCGCCTGGCGCGACACGTTTCGTAGAATAGCTGAGCGGCCGCCGCATCATATCCGGATCGGCGGCCTGATCGTGATGGCGCTCGGGCTCGTGCTGCTGCTGCTCGCCACGTGATCCGGACGGCGCATCCGCCGTCCGTCCCGCCCGATTCCGAAGTTCCGATTCAACTCGCGGCGCGCGTGGCGCGCGCCGTTTCCCGTCGTAGGACCGTACCGATGTCGACCTGGTTACTTCCCGAGAATATCGCCGACGTACTGCCGTCGGAAGCGCGCAAGATCGAGGAGCTGCGCCGCAGGCTGCTCGACCGCTTCCGTTCGTACGGCTACGAAATGGTGATGCCGCCGTTGCTCGAGTATCTCGAGTCGCTGCTGACGAGCGGCGGCAGCGACCTGCGCCTGCGCACCTTCAAGCTGGTCGACCAGCTGTCGGGCCGCACGCTCGGCCTGCGCGCCGACATCACGCCGCAGGTCGCGCGGATCGACGCGCACCTGTTGAACCGCCAGGGCGTGACGCGCCTGTGCTACGCCGGCCACGTGATGCATACGCGCCCGCGCGGCCTGCACGCGACGCGCGAGCAGATCCAGATCGGTGCCGAAATCTACGGGCATGCCGGGCTGGAAGCCGACCTCGAGATCCAGCAGCTGATGCTCGACGCGCTGCATCTCGCGGGCCTGTCGCGCATCCGTCTCGACCTCGGCCATGCGGGCGTGCTCGCGGCGCTGCTGGCGCGCGACGCGCAGGCCGCCGAGCGCGGCGAGTCGCTGTACGACGCGCTGTCGGGCAAGGACGTGCCGCTCCTGAACGAACTCACCGACGATCTCGGCGCCGATACGCGCGCCGCGCTGCGCGCGCTGCCGAGCCTTTACGGCGATGCGGGCGTGCTCGCCGAGGCGCGCACACGCTTGCCGGTGCTGCCGGAAATCACGCGGGCGCTCGACGATCTGGCGCAGCTCGCGTCGCAGGCGAAGGGCGCGGAAGTGGCGATCGACCTCGCCGACCTGCGCGGTTATGCATACCACAGCGGCGCGATGTTCAGCGCGTACATCGACGGCGTGCCGAACGCGATCGCGCGCGGCGGCCGGTACGACCACGTCGGCCAGGCGTACGGCCGTGCGCGCCCGGCAACGGGCTTCTCGCTCGACCTGCGCGAGCTCGCGCGGATCTCGCCGGTCGAGGCGCGCGGCACCGCGATTCTCGCGCCGTGGGCGCAGGACGACGCGCTGGGCGCGGCCGTCGCCGCGCTGCGCGATGCGGGCGAGGTCGTGATCCAGGCACTCCCCGGCCACGACCACGTGCTCGACGAATTCGCATGCGATCGTTCGCTCGTCGAGCGTGACGGCGCATGGGTGGTCGAACCCCGATAAACAGGCGTTCGCGGGCCGTGCTTCGACGTGCATATCGTTGAAGCGAAACGGAAAAATTCGGAATCGCCCGCGAACATAGGTAGAATACGTTTTTAACCAGCTAACGAATCAACATGTCTGCCAGCGCAGTGAACGTGACTCCCGGGCGCAATGTCGTCGTCGTGGGAACGCAATGGGGTGATGAAGGCAAGGGCAAGATCGTCGACTGGCTGACGGACCACGCTCAGGGCGTCGTGCGTTTCCAGGGCGGTCACAACGCCGGCCACACCCTCATCATCGGCGGCAAGAAAACGATCTTGCGCCTCATTCCGTCGGGCATCATGCGTGAAGGCGTCGCCTGCTACATCGGCAACGGCGTCGTCCTGTCCCCCGAAGCACTGTTCAAGGAAATCGGCGAGCTCGAAGAAGCCGGCGTGAACGTGCGCGACCGTCTGTTCATCTCCGAAGCCACGACGCTGATCCTGCCGTACCACATCGCGATCGACCAGGCGCGCGAAGCGCGCAAGGGCGCGGGCAAGATCGGCACGACCGGCCGCGGCATCGGCCCGGCGTACGAAGACAAGGTCGGCCGTCGCGCGCTGCGCGTGCAGGACCTGTTCGACGCGAAGACCTTCGCCGACCGCCTGCGCGAAAACCTCGATTTCCACAATTTCGTGCTGACCCAGTACCTGGGCGGCGCGGCCGTCGATTTCCAGGCCACGCTCGACACGATGCTCGGCTATGCCGACCGCCTGAAGCCGATGGTGGCCGACGTGTCGCGCCGCCTGTACGACGCGAACAACGCGGGCCAGAACCTGCTGTTCGAAGGCGCGCAGGGCACGCTGCTCGACATCGACCACGGCACCTATCCGTTCGTCACGTCGAGCAACTGCGTCGCGGGCGCGGCGTCGGCCGGCGCGGGCGTCGGTCCGCAGAAGCTCAACTACATCCTCGGCATCACGAAGGCGTATTGCACGCGCGTCGGTTCGGGCCCGTTCCCGAGCGAACTGTACGATGCGGACAATCCGCAGCGCCAGGACCAGGTCGGCGTCACGCTCGCGAACGTCGGCAAGGAATTCGGTTCGGTCACCGGCCGTCCGCGCCGCACGGGCTGGCTCGACGCAGCCGCGCTGCGCCGCTCGATCCAGATCAACGGCGTGTCGGGCCTGTGCATGACGAAGCTCGACGTGCTCGACGGCCTCGACGAAGTCAAGCTGTGCGTCGGCTACAAGATCGACGGCAAGGACGTGGACATCCTGCCGCGCGGCGCCGCCGACGTGGCGCGTTGCGAACCCGTATACGAAACGTTCCCCGGCTGGAAGGAAAGCACGGTCGGCATCAAGACGTGGGATGCGCTGCCGGTGAACGCGCAGGCATACCTGTCCCGTGTCCAGGACGTGGCCGGCGTGCCGGTCGACATGGTGTCGACGGGCCCGGACCGCGACGAAACGATCCTGCTCCGCCATCCGTTCAAGGTGTAATTCCAAGATGACGCAGCAAATCACGATGACGGCGGCAGACTTGATGACCGATCCGCGCAACGACGACAAGAACCTGTGGGTAGGCTGGGACGAGTATCACCGTCTGATCGAGTTGCTCGCGCTCCAGGTGCACGCGTCGGGCTGGAAGTTCGACCAGATCCTGTGCCTCGCGCGCGGCGGCCTGCGCGTCGGCGACCAGCTGTCGCGCATCTACGACGTGCCGCTCGCGATCCTCGCGACGAGTTCGTACCGCGAAGCGGCCGGCACCGAGCAGGGTGAGCTCGACATCGCGCAGTACATCACGATGACGCGCGGCAACCTCGCGGGCAACGTGCTGCTGGTCGACGATCTCGTCGATTCGGGCGTCACGCTCGCGCGCGTGCAGGAGCACCTGAAGGAGCGTTACCCGTCCGTGACGGCCGTCCGCTCGGCCGTCCTCTGGTACAAGGGTTGCTCGAAGGTCAAGCCCGACTATCACACGCAGTTTCTGCCGACGAATCCGTGGATTCATCAGCCGTTCGAGGAGTGGGACACGGTGCGTCCGCACAACCTCGAGGCGTGGATCAAGCGCGGTCGCGCGCAGCGCGACGGTTCGGGCGCGTAAGCGCCTGGCCGATCGAAGGAAAGCCTGGTACGGCGCCGCTTGCGGCGCCGTTTTTCATTGCGCGGCGGGGGCGTCGGGCGGTGCGTTTCACGAATCCGATAGTAGGCAGACGGCGCTGCCCCGGCTATGATGGCAGCCCTGCCACAGCTCGCGCCGGATTGCATGCGCAGCGTGGATCACGTGGTTCCAAGGCAACAGAGCAGGGCGGCGTTTCACGGGGGCGCGAGTAGAATAGCGCTCGTTTTGTCCGACCCGGACCCGATTATTACGCTTCATATGAACGACACGATCCACGCGACCGACGCCGCACACGCGCCGCATTCGACGCAACAACACTCGATGCGGGCGCTAGCGATAGCAGCCATCGGCGTCGTGTTCGGCGACATCGGCACCAGCCCGCTGTATTCGCTGAAGGAGGCGTTCAGCCCCGCACACGGCATTCCGCTCACCGAAGGATCGATTCTCGGCGTGATCTCGCTGCTGTTCTGGGCAATCATCCTGGTGGTCGGCGTCAAGTACCTGCTGTTCGTGATGCGGGCCGACAACAACGGCGAAGGCGGCGTGCTGGCGCTGATGGCGCTGTCGCTGCGGCCGCTCGACTCGAAGACCCGCGTCGCGGGCGCGCTGATGGCGCTCGGGATCTTCGGCGCGTGCATGTTCTACGGCGACGCGGTGATCACGCCGGCGATCTCGGTGATGTCGGCGGTCGAAGGTCTCGAAATCGCGACGCCGCACCTGTCCCACCTCGTGTTGCCGATCACGATCGTGATCCTGATCGCGCTGTTCTGGATCCAGCGTCACGGCACCGCACTGGTCGGCAAGCTGTTCGGCCCGATCATGGTGCTGTGGTTCGTCGTGATCGCGGCGCTCGGCGTGTACCACATCGTGCGCGTGCCGGGCATCATCGCGGCCGTCAACCCGTATTACGCGGCGTCGTTCATGGCCGACCACCTGCTGCAGGCCTACGTCGTGCTCGGCTCGGTCGTGCTGGTGCTGACCGGCGCGGAAGCGCTCTACGCGGACATGGGCCACTTCGGGGCGAAGCCGATCCGGATCGCCGCGTACGGGCTCGTGATGCCGTCGCTCGTGCTGAACTACTTCGGCCAGGGCGCGCTGCTGATCCAGAATCCGAAAGCGATCGAAAACCCGTTCTTCCTGCTGGCGCCCGAATGGGGGCTGCTGCCGCTCGTCGTGCTGTCGACGGTCGCGACCGTGATCGCGTCGCAGGCCGTGATCTCGGGCGCCTATTCGCTGACGTCGCAGGCGATCCAGCTCGGCTACGTGCCGCGCATGAAGGTGCTGCACACGTCCGAGCTCGCGATCGGCCAGATCTACGTGCCGGTCGTGAACTGGCTGCTGCTGTTCGTGATCCTCTGCATCGTGGTCGGCTTCAAGAGCTCCGACAATCTCGCGGCCGCGTACGGCATCGCGGTGACGGCGACGATGGTGATCACCACGGTGCTCGCGTGCGTCGTGATGGTGAAGGTGTGGAACTGGAACCGGTTGCTGGTCGGCGCGATCATCACCGTGTTCCTCGCGATCGACCTCGGCTTCTTCGGCGCGAACCTGCTGAAGGTCGCGCAGGGCGGCTGGCTGCCGCTCGGCATCGGCGCGCTGCTGTTCTTCCTGCTGATGACCTGGTACAAGGGGCGTCACATCGTCAAGGAACGCACGGCGGCCGACGGTATTCCGCTCGAGCCGTTCCTGCAGGGCTTGCTCGCGCATCCGCCGCATCGCGTATCGGGCACCGCGATCTACCTGACCGGCAACGACAAGCTCGTGCCCGTCAGCCTGCTGCACAACCTGAAGCACAACAAGGTGCTGCACGAGCGGACCATTTTCCTGACGTTCGTCACGCGCGACTTTCCCTATGTGCGCGACGACAAGCGCCAGACCTCGCGCGATGCGGGCGGCGGGCTGTACATCGTCAAGGCCGAGTACGGCTTCAACGAGACGCCGGACGTGAAGGCCGTCCTCGAGGAATTCGGCCGCGCGCACGACATGACGTTCGAGCTGATGGACACGTCGTTCTTCCTCGCACGCGAAACGGTCGTGCCGACCCACCTGCCCGGGATGTCGATCTGGCGCGAGCGCGTGTTCGCGTGGATGCACCAGAACGCCGCGAAGCCGACCGACTTCTTCTCGATTCCGGCGAACCGCGTCGTCGAGCTCGGCACGAAGATCGAGATCTGACCGGACGCGGCGCGCGGGCCGTTCAGCCGCGCGCCACGGCTGCCGGTGCATAAAAAAGCCCGCCTTTCGGCGGGCTTTCTTCTGGCGGCGGCTTTCGCGTGTTCAGCGCTTCAGCTTCGCGAATGCCGCGGCCATCGCGCCGGCCGGTTCCGGCTCGCGCGAGCGCTGCGGGCGAGCCGCGCCGCGCGCCGCGTTGCCGCGATCCTGGCCGCCGCGCGACGACATGCCGGGCGCTGCCGCGTCGTCGTCGAGGCGCATCGTCAGCGCAATGCGCTGGCGCTTCACGTCGACGTCGAGCACCTTCACCTTGACGACCTGGCCGGCCTTCACGACTTCGTGCGGGTCCTTGATGAACTTCGTCGACATCGCGGACACATGGACGAGGCCGTCCTGATGGACGCCGATATCCACGAACGCACCGAACGCGGCGACGTTCGTCACGACGCCTTCGAGCGTCATGCCCGGCACGAGATCCGACACCTTCTCGACGCCTTCGCGGAACGTCGCGGTCTTGAATTCCGGCCTCGGATCGCGGCCCGGTTTCTCCAGTTCGGACAGGATGTCGCGCACGGTCGGCAGGCCGAAACGTTCGTCAACGAATTCCGTCGGGGACAGGCCCGACAGCGCTTCGCGGTTGCCGAGCACGTCGTCGATGCGCTTGTTGATCTTCGCGAGCATCCGTTCGACGACCGGATAGGCTTCCGGGTGCACCGACGAGCGGTCGAGCGGGTTCTCGCCGCCGTTGATGCGCAGGAAGCCGGCGGCCTGCTCGAAGGTCTTGTCGCCGAGGCGCGGCACCTTGCGCAGGTGCTCGCGCGACGGGAACGGGCCGTTCGCATCGCGGTAGTCGACGATGTTGCGGGCGAGCGTCGCGTTCAGGCCCGACACGCGTGCCAGCAGCGGGACCGATGCGGTGTTCGCGTCGACGCCGACCGCGTTCACGCAATCCTCGACGACCGCGTCGAGCGAACGCGCGAGTTCGCGCTGGTTCACGTCGTGCTGGTACTGGCCGACGCCGATCGCCTTCGGCTCGATCTTCACGAGCTCGGCGAGCGGGTCCTGCAGGCGGCGTGCGATCGACACGGCGCCGCGCAGCGATACGTCGAGCTCCGGGAATTCCTTCGCGGCGAGCTCGGACGCCGAGTAGACCGACGCGCCGGCTTCGGACACGACGATCTTCTGCAGGCGCAGCTCCGGGTGTTTCGCGATCAGTTCGCTCGCGAGCTTGTCGGTTTCGCGCGACGCGGTGCCGTTGCCGATGCTGATGAGTTCGGCCTGCGTCTGCGCGGCGATGCGGGCGAGTTTCGCGATCGAGCCGTCCCAGTCGCGGCGCGGCTCGTGCGGGTAGATCGTGTCGGTCGCGAGCACCTTGCCGGTGCGGTCGACGACCGCGACCTTCACGCCCGTGCGCAGGCCGGGGTCGAGACCGATCACGGCCTTCGGGCCGGCCGGCGCGGCCAGCAGCAGGTCGTTCAGGTTGCGCGCGAACACGCGGATCGCCTCGGTTTCGGCCGTTTCGCGCAGTTGCGTGAGCAGTTCGTTCTCGATATGCGGCTGCACCTTCACGCGCCAGCACCAGCGGCAGACGTCGGACAGCCATTTGTCGGCCGGGCGGTTCTGGTTCGCGATGCCGAAATGGCGCGCGATCATCGCCTCGCCGGGATGCGGCACCTGCGCGTCGAGCTCTTCGCCGAGGCCGAGCTTGACCGTCAGGACGCCCGCGTTGCGGCCGCGGAACAGCGCGAGGGCGCGGTGCGACGGCACGGTCTTGATCGTTTCCGCGTAGTCGTAATAGTCGCGGAATTTCTCGCCTTCCTCGTTTTCCTTGCCCTCGACGACCGCCGACGACACGACGCCCTGGTTGTGCAGGTAGTCGCGCAGCTTGCCGAGCAGCTCGGCCGTTTCGCCGAACTGTTCGGACAGGATGTCGCGCGCGCCGTCGAGCGCGGCCTTCACGTCGGCGACACCCTTGTCGGCGTCGACATACGCGGCCGCCTCGGCCTGCGGGTCGAGCAGCGGGTTCGCGAGCAGGGCCTGCGCGAGCGGCTCGAGGCCGGCTTCGCGGGCGATCTGCGCACGCGTGCGGCGTTTCGGCTTGTACGGCAGATAAAGGTCTTCGAGCACCTGCTTGCTGTCGGCCGCGTCGATCGCGGCGCGCAGTTCGTCCGTCAGCTTGCCCTGTTCGTCGATGCTCGACAGGATCGCCGCGCGGCGATCCTCGAGTTCGCGCAGATACAGGAGACGTTCCTCGAGCTGGCGCAGCTGCGTGTCGTCCAGGTTGCCGGTCACTTCCTTGCGGTACCGGGCAATGAACGGAACGGTCGAGCCTTCGTCGAGGAGTTGCACGGCCGCCGCGACCTGGCGCGGCTGGACGGACAGTTCGGTGGCGATGCGCTGTACGATCTTGAGTGCTACGGTTTCCGTCATGTCGTGGATGATCTGCCTGCTGAAATCGCGGCGCGGGCCGGCAGGCCCGACGCGGCGGGCTGCATGGCGGGCCCGACGGGCCTGATGCCGCGGGTGAGTGAAGCGGGGCATTTTGCCATAAATGGCGGAGCGTCCAGCCGGGGGTGATAGAATTTGACACATGTCCCGCAGCTTTCCTACGACGTTGCCAACTTCCCGAATTTCTCTCGTCGCGCTCGGCGCAGCGCTCGCCGCGGCTTTGTCCGCCGGGCCTTCCGGCGCGTTCGCGCAAGCCTCGGGCGCAACCGCGCCGGACGCCGTCGCGGCCGCGCCCGTTGCGGCCTCCGCCGCACCGGATTTCGACGCCCGTCAAAAAGTGCTCAATCAACGCACCGCGGAAAACGATTATCGTTATGCGGTGGCCGAGCATAATTGCTACAGCACCTTTTTCGTCAATCACTGTCTCGGCAAGGCGCGCGACCAGATGCGCGACGAGCGCGCGAGCATCCGTCAGGAGCAACTCGCGCTCAACGACGAGCAGCGCGCGGTGCGCGCGCAGCAGCGCGACCAGCAGCAGGCACTGAAGCAGGCGCAGAACGCGGCGGAAGCGCCGCAGCGGGCGGCGAACGATGCGGCGAACGCGGCTGCGTTCCGCGACAAGCAGGAGCAGAATGCACTGAAGCAGGCGCAGCGCGGCGCGGAAGGGCCGCAGCGCGCGGCGAGCAAGCAGGCATACGACCAGAAGCAGGGCGACTTCCAGCGCAAGCTCGACCAGGCGCACCAGCAGGCGGCGCAGAAGGCGCAGGAGCGGGCGGACAACGCCGCGCGCTACGAGCAGAAGCAGAAGGAAGCCGCGCAGCACAAGGCCGATGTCGAGCGACGTCAGCAGGAAGCGGCCGAGAAGGCCAGGCAGCAACAACAGCAGGGGCAGTAACGTGTTGGATTGATCGGGATCAGTCTCGGGCGCGTCGGCATGCCAGCCGCCGCGCTGCTTCGATGAGGAGGCAACTATGCAAAACCGTCACACGGAACAGCAGCAGGAATTGCACAACCGTTTGGCTGCATTGCAGGAGCAGCACCAGCAGCTCGCTCGGGAGATCGAGCTGAAGGAAGGACACTCCGACATCGACGACATCACGCTGCACCGGCTGAAGAAGGAAAAGCTGGCAGCCAAGGACAAAATCATTCTGCTGCAATCGCAGCTCGAACCGGATAAGCGCGCCTGAGCGCGGCCTGGCAAGCGCCGGCGCCGCCCGGGCGCTGGACACAGGAACGCTTGCCTTGAATTCACCGCTTGAAGCCACCCCCGATGCCCGGCGTGACGCGACGTCCGCCGGACGCGTTCGTGCGCCCGAAGGCACCTTCGAGCTGAGCCGCAAGCGCGTCGACGAACTCGACACGATTTTCGGCGAGGGCGGGTTGCTGGCGCGCGCGCTCGACGGCTACCGGCCGCGTACCTCGCAGATCGAGATGGCGCGCGCGGTCGCGTCGGCGATGGAAGCGTCCGCGCGCCGGATGCCCGAGCCCGAGATCTTCGAAACACGCAAGCGGCCGGCGCGCCGCCTCGGCGACGGCGACAAGGCAGCCGAGCCGGGCGCGGACGGCGCCGCATCAGCCGAATCCGACACCGATGCGGCCGACAACACGCTGATCGTCGAAGCCGGTACGGGTACCGGCAAGACCTACGCGTATCTCGTGCCCGCGATGCTGTGGGGCGGCAAGGTGATCGTGTCGACCGGCACGAAACACCTGCAGGACCAGCTGTTCCAGCGCGACATTCCGACCGTGCGCAACGCGCTCGCGGTGCCGGTGTCGGTGGCGATGCTCAAGGGGCGCGCCAACTACCTGTGCCATTACTACCTGCAACGCACGGCCGACAACGGCCGCCTGCCGTCGCGGCAGGACACCGCGTATCTGCAGGAGATCGTCCGCTTCGCGAAGATCACGAAGAGCGGCGACAAGGCCGAGCTCGCGAGCGTGCCGGAAACGGCGCCCGTGTGGTCGATGGTCACGTCGACGCGCGACAACTGCCTCGGCCAGGAGTGCCCGCATTACAAGGAATGCTTCGTGATGCAGGCGCGGCGCGAGGCGCAGCAGGCCGACGTGGTGGTCGTCAACCATCACCTGTTCTTCGCGGACATCATGCTGCGCGACACCGGGATGGCCGAATTGCTGCCGAACGCGAACACGGTCATCTTCGACGAAGCGCACCAGTTGCCGGAGACGGCGACGCTGTTCTTCGGCGAGACGCTGTCGACCACGCAGATCCTCGAACTCGCCCGCGACACGGTGGCCGAGGGCCTGGGCCACGCGCGCGACGCGGTCGAGTGGGTGAAGCTCGGCGGCGATCTCGAACGTGCGGCGCGCGACTTGCGCCTCGCGTTCGCGAACGACCAGATCGTGCGCATGTCGCTGGCGCAGCTCGGCGACGATCATCCGATGTTCGGCGCGCTCGACGCGCTCGACGTGGCGCTCGACGCGCTCGCGTCGGCGCTCGCGAGCCAGGCCGAGCGGGCGGAGTCGCTCGGCGCGTGCCTGCGGCGCGCGCGTGAGCTGCAGGATCTGCT
>NZ_JAAGPK010000220.1:0-11149 GCF_017104685.1 Burkholderia sp. Tr-20355
CCGTGGTGCCGCGGGCACGTGGGCGAGCGCGATGCCGCGCCAGTTGCTGAACGCGTGGGCGAGCGGCGAGAGGCCGGAAACGAATGCACGGTCGCACGCGACGTGGGCGATGCGCTTGAGTCTGAGCGCGAAGGATGGAAAGAACATGACGCTGCCTCCGTCCGGTCCGGCAAACGCCGGACGACGTGATCGAGCGCGGGCGCATGACGCAACCTGCGATCGGAGGGTGGAACGTAACGGAGCGTGCGACTGGCGAGGCGGCGATGGCCGGCCCGGGAGGAAGCGCGCTAACCCGACGAATGCGAGCTAGCGGCGAAAGACATGCGTCTGGCTGCTATCTCGCGATGGCTTGGCCGGCCTGGACCGGCATCGAACTGCAACTAGAGCATGTGTCCACGGGGGGACTCCCTTGATGAATTGGGGCGGATTGTAGTCGCGACTTTTGCTGCGGCGCAAGCAAAAAACGCACGAAAGATGACGTCCGTGGCCTGCGCGTCGCAACGGACCGCGGTCGCGCGGCAGCGGCCTGGCGGGAGCCGGAAGCGCACGCGGCGGGATACTCCGTGCCGTTGCGCGCACGCATCGCCGCCGGAGCGCATCCTGACGCGCTGAAAGGTTTCGGTGCGCCATTTCAAGGGCAAATCTTTCAGCGGCGAAACGCGGGGAATTTATTTCGAGAAATGGGGTTGGGAGGGGTTGACTTCACTTTCGGGCCGTCCATAGAATCCGCCATCTTCACTCTTGGGGCCGCCGCCTTGGACGCCTGCAGTAGTCGATCTTCGAACGAAATTTCCGCCTGAGCGACCGACGTCCGCGCCTCATCGAAGCCGCCGTTTGTCTCCCGGGCAAACGGTGCGCGCAGCAGCATTCCGCAGCAAATCCCTACGTGCACCCTGATTCGCGCCGGTTAGCGTGATGCGTTTTCGCATGCGTTGGCCGGCTTCACCGCCGCCTGGCAGGCGGCCGCGTTCGCGCGTGCCTTTTCCCGGCTCGCGAATGGCGGCCCGCCGGCCTGACGGCGGTCAACCGTGTTTTCCGGAACACCGCACAGGAGCCGCCATGAACGACAGTGACAGTTGTCCCTTATGCCCGTTGCACGCACCGACCCTTTTGAACCCCGGTCGCAGGGACAATCCGGCCGACTAGCCTGACACGTCGTTCAGGCCCCGGACTGGCCCCGCGCCCACGACGCGGCCGGCACGCCTGCCGTCGCCGCACGGAGCCAGACCATGAACTTCGGCCTTCTGCTGTCGCACCTTCCGCACGTCACGGAATCGCGCAACCAGTACGACGCGATGCTGACGCTCGACGCCCGTCCGCGGGTGTTCTCCCGCCTGCTGAACCAGCTGAAATCGTTGATCCACTGAAGGAAGCGCCGAGCGCGCCTCGGCATGCGCACGCGTGGCCGCCTTCGGGCGGTCGCCCCGTGCGCATTCCAAGGTCACACGCTTATCGAATCGCATAACCCTTAGCCGTACGGAACACATCATGTCCACGCCATCCAACGTCTCTCCACCGATCGCCGCCGAACGCAGCGCCGTGCTCGACGACGCCCACCTCGGCGACATCCGCGGCGCACTCGGCACGATCCCGTACCACGACACCGGTGCGCGCGGCACGTGGTGGGCGCGCCTGCGCACGCTGCTCGCGATCATCGGCCCGGGCCTGATCGTGATGGTCGGCGACAACGACGCCGGCGCATTCGGCACCTACACGCAGGCCGGCCAGAACTACGGCACGACGCTGCTGTGGACGCTGCTGCTGCTCGTGCCCGTGTTGTACGTGAACCAGGAAATGGTGCTGCGCCTCGGCGCGGTCACCGGCGTCGGCCATGCACGCCTGATCTTCGAGCGGTTCGGCAAGTTCTGGGGCGCGTTCAGCGTGATCGACCTGTTCCTGCTCAATGCGCTCACGATCGTCACCGAGTTCATCGGCATCACGTTCGTGCTGGATTTCTTCGGATTGCCGAAGGTGGCCGGCGTGTGCGTGGCCGCCGCGCTGACGATGGCCGCGGTGAGTACCGGCGATTTCCGGCGCTTCGAGCGGTTCGCGATCGGGCTGTGCGTGATGAGCCTGCTGCTCGTGCCCGTGCTCGTGTCGATCCATCCGAGCGTCGCGCAGATGTCGCGCGATTTCTTCGTGCCGAACTGGCCCGCGCACGCGAAGCTGTCGGACGTGATGCTGCTCGTGATCGGCATCGTCGGCACGACGGTTGCGCCCTGGCAGCTGTTCTTCCAGCAGAGCTACGTGATCGACAAGCGCATCACGCCGCGCTTCATGAAGTACGAGAAGGCCGACCTGTGGATTGGTATCGCGTTCGTGCTGGTCGGTGCGGTGGCCATGATCGGCTTCAGCGCCGCGCTGTTCAGCGGCCATCCGGAAGCCGGCAACTTCACCGACGCGGGCGGCATCATCGCGGGCCTGGAGAAGTATGCGGGCCGCACGAGCGCGACGCTGTTCGCGATCGCGCTGCTCGACGCATGCATCATCGGCGCGGCGGCGGTGTCGTTGTCGACCGCGTATGCGATCGGCGACGTGTTCAAGATCCGCCACTCGCTGCATCGCGGCGTGACCGACGCAAAGGGCTTTTATCTCGTCTACTTCGGCATCGTCGTGGCGGCGGCCACGCTCGTGCTGATCCCGGGCAGCCCGCTCGGCCTGCTGACCGAAGCCGTGCAGACGCTGGCCGGCGTGCTGCTGCCGAGTGCCACGGTGTTCCTGCTGGTGCTGTGCAACGACCGCCAGGTGCTCGGCCCGTGGGTCAACTCGACGAAGCTCAACGTGTTCACGGGCGCGGTGATCTGGGTACTCGTGCTGCTGTCGATCATCCTGACCGCGTCGGTGATGTATCCGGATATCAGCGGCGAAGCGATCGTCGACGTGCTGGTGGGCGGTACCGTGCTTGCGATCGCGGGGTATCTCGCGACGGTCCTGATTCGCCGCAACAAGCGCGTGGTGGAGCCGGGTGTCGACCGGTCGCTGCGCGATACGTGGCGGATGCCGCCGCTCGACACGCTCGAGCCGCAGAACATGACGCTCGCGACGCGGATCTGGATGGCCGTGCTGCGCGGCTATCTCGTGATCGCGGTCGGGCTCGTGATCGTGAAGGTCGTGCAGATGACGCTGCTGAAGTAACGTCGCACCGCAACCCGCACATGCCGGCCCTCGAGGCCGGCATGTGCGTTTACGCGTTCGAATTCGCCAAGCGGTGGCGCCGCGCTCAGATCAATTCGAGCTTCGACGTCAGGTACGTGAGCTGGATCCGGTTCGCGACGCCGAAGCGCTTGCGCAGCTTGCGCAGGTGATAGTCGACGTTGTGCGCGCTGGTGTCGAGGCGCCGGCCGATCTCCTTGTCGGATGCGCCTTCGGCAATGCCGAGCAGCAGTTCCTGCTCGAACGGCGTGAGCCCGTTCACCGCGCGCTCGCGCGACGTCGAGATCAGTTGCGGCGAGGCGAACTTGTGCACCGACAACCCGATCGACAATGCCTGCTCGATCGTCGCCGGCGTGATCCACTCGCGCGTGCGGCGCGGCGCGGTGAAGCTCATGAACGCGTGCAGCCGCGTGCCGGGCACGGCCATCGAATACATGATGCCGCTGCACATCCCGTCGTCCTGCATCGTCTGCAGGAAGCCGTCGAGCGTGGCGGGGCGCTCGCTCGGGCCGTCTTCGCGCTCGCGGTACTCGCGGCGCAGCTGCTGCAGGTCCCACACGATCGGCATGTTGCAGACGCGCGCGCCGAGCGTGCGCGGATCGACGTCGTGATGGTTGTGCCGCACGTAGTCGCCGCGATAGGTGGGCGGCGTGAACGCTTCGTGCAGATAGAGGCTTTCGACGCGCTCGCGCGAGAATTCGAGCGCGAAGTACGCGAACGTCGAGAAGCCTGTCAGATGCAGCAGGCTCGTGACGATCCGGTTGCGCTCGGCCGTGCTCTGCGCGTGCGCGAGCGTATCGGCGACGCCGAGCTTCGGCGCGTGCGGCTGCGTGACGTCGCCGCCCTTCACGTCGTCGCACCAGACGACCTGCACGGTGCGCTCCCGGCGCGCATCCGCGCAGGCGCCCGACGCGCCCGACGCGCGCGGAAAGGTTGGGGCGACCGCTTCTTCATGCAATGCAATATCGGACATGAGCCATCCCTCGGAATCGACGCGCATCGCCTGGCGGCGGCCGTATCGTGAACGGCATTCGCGGCGGTGCGATCGAGCATCGTTTTGATATGCGCCGATCGTCATCCCTGACGAAACGCGGGGGCATTGTACAAAAATGCCTGTGTATGCGTAATATGCCGTAATACTAATTGCGGCGAAAGGTTCATGTTCGCGCGCGTATATTGACTACCAGAAAATCATAAAGAAAAGACCAGATCGTGACGGGGCGCAGTTTCATATATTGGGAAAGGGGCGGGCTCCTCATGACACATGCTGACGGCGCACCACGCGTCGAATGGTTCTCACATGCCGATATAGCGGCCGCGGCCGCTTATTCGAGCGAATATCAGGCAATCGAGCGCGACGTTTTTACCGGCATTCAAATCGGATCCGGTAAAACCGACCTTGCGCCAATCGATTTCGCGCAATGCCATGCGCGATTGCGGCAAATCGGTTTCAGTACGCTCGGTTACGGCGCCTACGAAATGATCGGGCGGCGCATTCTGTGTGCCCATCTGCTGCGCGATCTCGCGCCGGCAACGTTCATGCAGCCGTTCATCGAAGGGATGCTCTACGAGAGCGACCCGCGTTTCGCGCAGGTGCGGCAGAGCGGCTTTCCGGTCGCATGGCGGCTCGACGAGATCGAGGCGGCCGCGCAGGGCAGCGGCGACCGCAAGGTGCTGGCGCTCGCCGGCCATCTGCGTGCGCACGCGATGAACAGCGGCGTGATCTTCAGCCTGTCGGCGCCGCGTCTCGACCTGCGCGTCGCGGTGAACGTGACGTCGGAGACGCACGGCACCGAATGGATCGACGATCGCGTGATCGGCGGCGCGCTGGCGGTGAGCCTCGCCGTGCATCGCGTCGCGCTGCCGTTCCTCGAGGCGCGTATCGCACGCATGCGCGGTTTCGCGCTCGGCGACGAGCAGCAGCAGGTGCTCGATCGCCTCGTGCACGGGCTGTCCGACCAGGAGATCGCGAGCGCGCTGCGCACGTCGCTGCACAAGGTCGGCCATCACATCCGGTCGCTCGAGAAACTCTTCAACGTGCAGAACCGCGCGCAGCTCGCGTACCTCGCCGCGCGGCGCCTGTAACCCCGAAACGGCGCACCGCCGGCGTGCGCGCCGGCGGCCCGGCACGCAATGGAAGCGGTTCCGGCGGCGCGTGCCCGAGCGTGCCGCCGGGTTTCGTAGTCCGATTCGATCGTCGCCGGAAAACGCGCTTTCGCGCTACGAGGCGCATCCCTTTTTCCATCGTTTCCCGTCGCTACACTCGTCCCATTCAACGGTCCGCGCGGCACGGGCAGGATTGCCCGTGCCGGCCGGCGATAACGACAGGACGACGGCACGATGGCTGAACCGAAGGCGCTCCCCCGCGACTGGCAGCGGTTGTTTTCCGCCGGCCGCGGCGTGTCCGGACCGCGTCTCGGGGGCGCATCGCCGCGCGCCGACCTGTTCATCGCGGTGTTCATCGTCGCGGTCGTCGCGCTGTTCATCCTGCCGCTGCCGCAGGCCGCGCTCGACGGGATGATCTCGCTGAACCTCGCCGCGAGCGTCGTACTGCTGACGGTATCGACCTACGTGCCGTCGGCGGTGAGCTTCTCGTCGTTTCCCGCCTTGCTGCTGTTCACGACACTGTTCCGGCTCGCGCTGAACATCGCGTCGTGCAAGCTGATCCTGCTGCACGCGAACGCGGGCCACGTGATCGACGCGTTCGGGCGGCTCGTGGTCGGCAACAACGTCGTGGTGGGCGGCGTGGTGTTCCTCGTGATCGCCGTCGTGCAGTTCATCGTGATCGCGAAAGGGTCGGAGCGGGTGGCGGAAGTCGGCGCACGCTTCTCGCTCGACGCGATGCCCGGCAAGCAGATGAGCATCGACGCGGACTTGCGCGCGGGCATCATCAGCGCCGACGAAGCGCGCGAGCGACGCGAGAAGCTGGAGCAGGAATCGCAGATGCACGGCGCGATGGACGGCGCGATGAAGTTCGTGAAGGGCGACGCGATCGCGGGCCTCGTGATCGCGTTCATCAACATCGTCGCGGGGATCGCGGTCGGCACGCTGATGCACGGGATGGATATCGGCCAGGCGCTGCAGCGTTACGCGATCCTGACGGTCGGCGACGGGATGGCGTCGCAGATTCCGTCGCTGCTCGTGTCGATCGCCGCCGGCATCGTCACGACTCGCGTCGCGACGCGCGATGCGCGGCAGCGCCAGCTCGGCGAACAGCTCGGCGAGCAGCTGGGGGCGCATCCGCGCGCGCTGCTGATCGCGGCGGTCGTGCTGGCCGGCTTCCTCGTCGTGCCCGGTTTTCCGAAATGGTCGTTCGCGCTGATCGCGATCGGCCTCGGCGTGTTCGCGTTCTCGCAGCTCAAGCGCAAGACGGCCGCGCCGAGTTTCAACCTGATCCAGATCGCGGGGCGCGTCGGCGCGGCCGACGACGGCCAGCCCGCGAAGGTGTCGCATGCGGCCGGCGTCACGTCGCTGATCGCGGTGTCGCTGTCCGACGACCTGCGCGCGAGCCTGAACCTCGCGCAGTTGCAGGCCGCGCTGTCGAGCGCGAAAGCGCGCGTCGATGCGGACATCGGCACGGTGTTCCCGCGCATCACGCTGAACGACGACGAAGGCGCGGCGGCCAGCACGTACCGGATCTATCTGCAGGACGTGCTCGCCGCGCACGGCGCGCTGAAGCCGGGCTGGCTGCTGTGGGACGGCGTCGCGCCGCTGCCCGAGCGCGCGGAGCGCCAGCCGGCCGAGGCATTCGGCCCGTTCGCGACGGCGCTGTGGATCAAGCCCGACGGCTCCGCGCCGGACGGCAAGTGGCTGTCGAGCGAAAGCGCGCTCGCCGCGCATGTCGAGCAGATCGTGCGCCAGCATGCGGACGAACTGCTCGGAATCCAGGAAACGCAGGCGCTCGTGCACCTCGTGCGCCGCGAGCACCCGGAACTCGTGGGCGAGCTGACGCGGCTCGTGCCGCTGCAGCGCGTGACCGAGGTGCTGCGCCGGCTGCTGGCCGAGCAGGTACCGATCCGCAATTTGCGCGTGATCTTCGAAAGCCTGATCACGTGGGCGCCGAACGAACCGGACGACGTGATCGCGCTGGTCGAGCTCGTGCGCGTCGACCTGCGCCGGATGATTACCGACCGCCACGCGGGCACGACGCGCCAGCTGCGGGTCGTGTTGTTCGAGCAGAACCTGCAGGAGCGGATCGAGAGCGCGGTGATGCGCACCAAGCAGGGCAATTTCCTCGCGCTGTCGAGCGCGGTCAAGCAGGACATCGGCGAGCAGGTGCGCGCGATCGTGCAGGCCGCGCAGGCGGGCGGCGCCGGCGGGCACGGCAATGCGCAGGGCGCCGTGCGGCTCGCGGTGATGGTCGCGCTCGGCGCGCGCCGCTACGTGAAGACGATCCTGCAGCCGGTCCTGCCCGACCTCGCGGTGCTGTCGTACCAGGAGGTCGAGGAAGACGTGCAGCTGCATACGGTCGGCTGGGTCAAGAACCCGCCGGACGACGGCACGGTCGGCGCGGGTGCCGGCGTGCGTGCGCCGGGAGCCGTGCAATGACGAGCTCGACGATCCTCGACCTGACGCGCCAGGCGCTGATGCTCGTACTGCTGCTGTCGCTGCCGATCGTGCTGATCGCCACCGTCACGGGCCTCGTCGTCGCGATTCTGCAGGCCGTCACGCAGGTGCAGGACGCCAACATCGGCATCGCGGTGCGGCTGATCGCCGTGATGGTCGCGCTCGTGCTGTTGTCGGGCTGGCTCGGCGGCGAAGTGCTGCGCTTCGCGCAGCAGGCGCTGGAACGCATGTTCGTTTCTTCCACAGGAGTCCTTTGATGCGTCGACGCGTCGCCTCGATCCGGTTTCAACCGCGCAGCCTGCAACGGGCCGCGCTCGCCATGTGCGCGACCGCGTTGCTCACGGCGTCGCTGTGCATGGCGCCCGCGCAGCATGCGCGGGCCGCGGACCTGCGCTGGCGCAACAAGCCGTTCACGATCGTCGCGAACGGCAAGAAGATCGGCGACTTCATCCGCGAGCTCGCGTCGTCGCAGGGCGTGACGGCGGTGGTCGACCCGAAGGTCGACGGCGTGATCAGCGGCCGCTTCTCGGGCACGCCGCAACAGACGCTCGACACGATCTGCTCGACCTACGGGCTCACGTGGTACTACGACGGCTCGTTCCTGTACGTCGATCCGGCCGATCAGTCGCAGACGCAGATGATCCCGATCCCGCCGAACGCAGCCGGTGAAATCGGCCGCGCGCTGCAGGCGATGCAGATTCCCGACAAGCGCTACACGCTGGTGATCAACGACCGCGCGAACAGCGTGTACGTGGCCGGCCCGCGCCGCTACGTCGAGCTCGTGCGGCAGGCGGTCGGCTCGGTCGGCGATCCGTCGGCGAACGGCGCGCATGCGGATATCCGCGCGTTCCGGCTGAAGTACGGCTGGGCGTCGGATTTCACGATCAACCGCTCGGGCAAGGAGGTGACGGTGCCGGGCGTCGCGACGATCCTGAGCCGCCTGTTCGGCAAGGGCGGCGGCACGAACGCGCTGCCGTCGAGCACGCCGCTCGGACAGGCCGCGCGCCAGGTGAAGCTGGGCTCGGGGCTGACGATCGCCGTGCCGCGGCTCGACTTCCCCGATATCGCCGGCGGCCCGCGCGCGGGCGGTTACGCGGGCGACAGCAGCGCAGGCGGCGGGCTTGCACCGTTCGGGAACGCCGGCGGCGGCGACGCGCTGCCGCAGATCGTCGCCGATCCGGCGATCAACGCGGTGATCGTGCGCGACCTGCCGGAGAACATGTACCGCTACCAGTCGCTGATCAACCAGCTCGACGAGCGGCCGCGCATCGTCGAGATCAACGTGACGATCATCGACATCAACGAGGATTCGCTCGACAGCCTCGGGATCGACTGGCGCCTGCACACGACGCACGGCGACGTGCAGATCGGCAACGGCGCGAATCCGCTGAACGGCAACACGCAGTACAACGGCTCGGGCAATCCGCCGCTCACGTTCGGCGTCGGCACGTCGGAAACCGGGCAGACGGGCACCTTCCTGCCGACCGGCATTGCGTTGACGGCATCGATCGGCGGCTCGCTGCGCAACTACCTGCTCACGCGCGTGAACGCGCTCGCGCAGAAGGGGCAGGCGCAGTTGCGTTCGAAACCGAAGGTGCTCGCGCTCGACAACACCGAGGCGATCCTCGAGAACCTCACGCAGTTCTATGTGCAGGTGCAGGGTTACCAGGATTCGTCGCTGTACAGCGTGACGACCGGCACGAGCATCAAGGTGACGCCGATGATCGTCGACGAGGCGATCCGCAACGCGGCGGCCGTGTCCGGCAATCCGCAGAGCGTGATGATGTCGATCGACATCCAGGACGGCAACGTCGTGCAAGGGCAGGCCGTGTCGAACATTCCGGTGATCCAGCAGCGCAACATCGTCACCAAGTCGATGATCGACGAGGGCAAGAGCCTGCTGATCGCGGGTTTCAACGACGACGAGGTGAAGCTGAACAAGAGCGGCGTGCCCTGGCTGTCCGACATTCCGCTGATCGGCAACCTGTTCAAGTACACCGACAAGTCGGGCAACCACATGGAGCGGTTCTACCTGCTGACGCCGCGCGTGGTGACGACCGCGTCGATGTATGCGCCGGACGGCTCGCCCGTGAACCCGGGTGTCGACGCGCCGGCCGGCCAGGAAGGACTGTCGATGTACCGCCCGCCGGACAACGACGTCGCGGTGCCGCTGACGCCGAAGCCGCTGCCCGGCACGAAGTTCGGTCCGCCCGCGCTGCCGCCGCCGAAGGATGCGGCGGCGCAGCCCGCGACGACCGCAGGAGCCACTCCCCATGTCGACGAGCATCATTGATCCGCACGGCGACGGCGCATTGCCCGGCGGCGCGGGGGGCGGCGCGGCCGCGCTCGCGTCGCCGTGGAACCTGTGCTTCCTGAGCGGGCCGATGTACGGCCGCACGATGTCGCTCGCGCGCGGCGCGAACTGGGTCGGCACCGCGGCCGATTGCGAAGTGATCCTGCCCGATCGCGAGATCGGCGCGAAGCAGGTGTGTCTGCAGGTCGGCGCGCTCGCGGTGACCGTGCAGAACCACGGCGGCGAGACCGGCGCGGCGGTGCTGTTCAACGACGAACCGCTCGGCGCGGGGCGCCGCTCGCTGACGCCGCACGACGTCGTGACGGTCGGCTCGATCCGGCTCGGCATCGCGCGGCATGCGCAGGCGAGCGTCGCGGTGCCGGACGAAGCCGATGCGCCGGACGCCGCGCGCGAGGCCGCGTGGCTCGGCTGGCTCACGGGCGGCCTGCGCCGCCTCGGCAGCCGCCGGCTCGTGATCGCGCTGGTCGCGTTGTGGATCGGCGTGCTGCTCGGCGCGCTCGGCTACGGCTTCGTCGCGTGGTCGGGGCGCCTGCCGTGGCAGCACGAATCGGTGCTCGCGCGCACGCACCGGCTGCAGCAGCTGCTGCATGCGTATCCGGAGCTGGCCGTCGCGCCGCGCGACGACGGCGTGATCGTGTCGGGCTACGTCAGCGATCCGGCCGCGCGCGAACGCGTCGCGCAGATCGTCGCGGAGGTCGACAACGCGGCGCTCGGCAACATCTACGTGGTCAGCGACCTGGTGGCGACCGCGCAGACCTATTTCAGCGATACGGCGCTGACGGTGACGTATCTCGGCCGCGGCCGGATCGAACTGACGGGCGCGGCCGCGCGCGCGCAGATCGAGCCGCGCATCCGCAACTACATGAAGGATGCGCGACCGGCGCTCGAAGTCGTCGATCACGTGCGCGATGCCGATCCGGCCGCGCCGCGCACGGCGACGACGCTGGGCGGCACGGCAGGCATTCCGGAGATCACGACCGTGTTCGCGGGCGACGGCGACCAGCGCTACATCGAGACGGCCGACGGCAGCCGCTATTTCGAAGGCGCGCGGCTGAAGGAGGGGGCGACGGTCGTGTCGATCGGCCCGGACGAAGTCGTGTTCGAACGCGGCGGCCA
>NZ_JAAGPK010000221.1:0-11296 GCF_017104685.1 Burkholderia sp. Tr-20355
TGCGTTCGAGCGCGCGGCCGCGAGCCACGGCGCGGGCGTGCGCGGCATCGTGCGGATCTCGGCCAGCGACGTGATCGCCGTCGAGGTGCTGCCGCCGATGCTCGCGCGGTTGCGGCGCGAGCATCCGGGGCTCGTGATCGAACTGGTGCCGACCGACCGCATCCAGGACGTGCTGAAGCGCGAGGCCGACATCGCGGTGCGGATGGCGCCGCCCGCGCAGGAGGCGCTCGTCGCGCGGCGCATCGGCGAAATCGAGGTCGGGCTGTATGCCCGCGACGACTACCTCGCGCACAACGGGACACCCGCGACGATCGATGCACTCGCGCATCATGCGCTGATCGGCTTCGATACGGTCACGCCGTTCATCCGTTCGGCGGGGCGCGGGATGCCGTCATGGAAACGCGACGCGTTCGCGCTGCGCACCGACAGCAACCTCGCGCAACTCGCGATGATCCGCGCCGGCTACGGAATCGGCTTCTGCCAGTCGGCGCTCGCGAAACGCGACGCCCGGATCGTGCGCGTGCTGCCGGACGCACTCGCGATGCGGCTGGAAACCTGGGTCGTGATGCACGAGGACCTGCGGACGAGCCCGCGCTGCCGTGCCGTGTTCGACGCGCTCGCCAACGGGTTGCGTGCTTATGTCGATGGCGAAACCGCCGAGTAGACGGCGGCTGGCGTGAATCGCGCGGGCCGCGCTATTCGTAGCTTTTTCCGGCGAACAGGATGTCCGCGAGACGGCGCCACGGGTTCTCGGGCACGTCGTAGAACCGCGGCCCTTCCTCCGACGCCTCGGCCCAGTCGACCATCGCCTCCAGGTACTCGCCGATCGAGCGGTTTTCCCAGCCGAGCGCGGCGCGGGCGTACGGCGACGGCGGCATGTCGGCCTCGAGCTGCCGCTCCTTGTGCCAGTCATGGCCGAGCACGCGCAGGAAGTGGATCAGCGAGCGCTCGTCGACCACCCGCTCCAGCGCGTCCTGCAGCCTTTCGGCCATCTGGTTCTTCAGATCGTCGTTCATGCCTGTGGTCCCCTGGCGCGCCTCTCGGATACGCGCCGCCGCGTGTCGCGCGGCAAGGTTTTACATCAGCAGCTGGCGCGACAGCACTTCGCGCGCCTGGGTGACGGTCTCGCGTTCGCCCGGCATCGGCGGCGTCAGCGAAAACACCGCGTCGGGCAGCGGCGGCAAGCGGAATTTCGTGCCGAGCCGCATCAGGCCGTCGCCGATCGCCGACGCGCACAGGCAGCCGACCCCGAGCCCGGCCGCGAGCATCGACTGCAGCCCCGCGACCCCCGATGCGCTGTGCACCAGCACGTACGGCGTGTGCTGCTCGTCGAGCGAGCGCACGGCGACCTGATGCATCATGCAGTCGTCCGGCAGCAGCACGAGCGGCAGCGGCTCGGGCAACTGCTCGGCGAGCGCGGGCGACGCGACCCACGACAGCGGCTCGCGCCGCAACACCCAGCGCGCATCGGCCGACGCCGGCCGGAACGGCCCGCTCGACAGGTTCATCACGACGCCGAGATCGATCTGCCCGCGCGCGTGCGCGGCCTCGATGTCCACGCTCTTCATCGCGCTCACGTGCAGGCTCAACTGCGGATAGCACTCGCGCAGCCGTGCCAGCATCCCCGCCACTTCATTCGTACGGTAGTAGTCGGTGATCGCGACGCGCAGCTCGCCCTTGATCGCCTGCCCGCGCAGCTCGTCGAACGCGGCCTCGTTCAACGCGACGATGCGCCGGGCGTGCTGCAGCAGCCGCGTGCCGGCCGGCGTCGGCTCGACGCCGCGCTTGCTGCGCACGAACAACGGCACGCCGGCGCGCGATTCGAGCTTGCGCACCTGCTCGCTGACCGTCGACTGCGACAGGTGCAGCAGCGGCGCGGCGGCCGACAGGCTGCCGGCGTCCGCGACCGCCGCGAAAGTGCGCAACTGATCCAGGTCGAAACCGCGCATCGCCCTCTCCATCCATCGAATAACCCGATGGATGCTACCACTCTTTCCCGCTTTTCCGAATCATAGGCGATCGCCAGAATACGGGGTCAACGGCCTGCGTGCGTCGCCTGCACATACGGCCCTCATTTTTTTGACCCTGCTGCCATGACGAACCCCACCCTTGCTCCTTGCGCGCCGGCCGGCGCGGCCGCCGCGGCGACCCCGCGCAGCCATCACGGCTGGGCGCTCGTGGTCCTGCTGGTCGGCGCCATTCTGCCGCCGCTTGACTACTTCATCGTGAATCTTGCGTTACCGGCCATCCGCGACGGCATCGGCGCGCGCCCCGCCGAACTGCAGCTCGTCGTGTCCGCGTACGCATGCGCGAGCGCGGTCGTCCAGATCACGGGCGGCCGCCTCGGCGACCTGTACGGCCGCAAGCGCATGTTCATGACCGGCATGGCCGGCTTCGTGCTCGCGTCGACGCTGTGCGGGCTCGCCGGCAACGGCACCGTGCTCGTCGGCGGCCGCGTGCTGCAGGGCCTGTTCGCCGCGATCCTCGCGCCGCAGGTGCTCGCGACGATCCGCAGCGTGTTCAGCCCGCAGGAACAGGTGCGCGTGATGGGCTTCTACGGGTTCGCGTTCGGCCTCGCGGCCGTGATCGGCCAGCTCGGCGGCGGCGCGTTGATCAGCCTGCATCCGTTCGGGCTCGGCTGGCGCGCGATCTTCCTCGTCAATCTGACGATCGGCATCCTTGCGCTGATCGGCAGCTGGCGCTTCATTCCGGAGAACCGGCCGCCGCGCGGCCAGCGCATCGACGTGCCCGGCACGGTGCTGATGTCGCTGTTCCTGCTGATGCTCGTGTACCCGCTCACGCACGGCCGCGAGGCCGGCTGGCCGCTGTGGATGGTCGCGTGCCTCGTCGGCGCGCTGCCGATGCTCGGCGCGCTGCTGGCCGTCGAATCGCGCCGGCTCGCCGGCGGCCGCGATCCGCTGCTCGACGTGCGCCTGTTCCGCAACCCGGTCGTCGCGCTCGGGCTCCTGCTCGCGTTCCTGTTCTACATGCTGAGCGCGTTTTTCCTGAGTTACGGGATCTATCTGCAGGGCTGCCTGAACTGGTCGCCGCTCGCGTCCGGGTTCGCGATCCTGCCGCTCGGGCTCGGCTTCCTCGCCAGTCCGCTGCTGATGCCGCGCCTCGTCGGCCGGTTCGGCGGCCATCGCGTCCTCACGCTCGGCTTCGTGATGCTCGCGGCCGGCGTCACGACCGCTGCCGAGCTCGCGAGCGAAGGCGCGCCGGGGCCCGGCTTCTATGCCGGCATCGCGGCGATCGGGATCGGACAAGGGCTCGTGTTGCCGTCGGTCGTACGGATCGTGCTCGCGGAAGTCGACGCGGCCCGCGCGGGCGTCGCGTCCGGGATGGTCAGCGCGATGCTGCAGATCGGCGCGGCCGTCGGTGCCGCGACGATCGGCGGCGTGTTCTTCGCCCGGCTCGGCAGCCATCCGGCCGCGGTCGATTACGTGCAGGGATTCAGGACGTCGATGTTCACGCTGACGGTCGTGTTGCTGGCGTGCATCGCCTTGTCGACGGCGCTCGGGCCGCTGCATCGCCGGCTGCACGCCGGCGCGTGAACGGGAGCGAGACGGACTCGCCCGCAGGCCGACCGGGCCGGGAACAGGCCCCCCCCGGCGCCCCCGGTTCAATGCGGTTGCTTGCGCTGCGCTTGTCGCGCCTCCCATTCGGCCAGGTCGATGCGATACTGCGCAAGCGCCTCGTCATACAGGTCGAAGACGCACGGCGAGCAGCCGCTGTTGCAGCAGTCTTCCAGTTCGGGCTGGATGGGCGGGGTCGGACGGGGATCGTCGACGGACGGATCCTCTGAAGCTTGATTCGGCACGGCGTGTTCCGGTGATGTGGAACGGTCAGTATAGGGCGATCCGGGCCGCCGCCGCTTTCGGCAAGCCTGGCGGATCGACGATCAACGCATCCGTCACGGCGCGACTGCCGACCGCGGCACTCCGCTGCGTTCGCCCCATTTCCCCCAACAGGAGCCGCGCGATGGCCGAAGCCGTGAATCCACCGGAAGTCTGGGCGCCGTTCGGCGCGTTCTCGATGGCCGTGATCCAGGGTGACGGCCGGATCGTGCATCTGAAAGGGCAAGTCGCGCTCGACCGCGACGGGCAGGTAGTCGGTGCCGGCGACATGCGCGCCCAGATTCGCCGGACACTCGACAACGTCCGCGATGTGCTGGCCGCGCTGGGCGGGCAGATGCGCGACGTGATCTCGCTCGTCCATTACGCCACCGACATCGAGGCATTCATGCAGGCCGGCGACATCCGCAACACGTACTTCGCCGCACCTTATCCGGTGACGACGACCGTCCAGGTCGAGCGTCTCTACCATCCCGACCTGCTGATCGAGATCGCGGCCATCGCCGAGATTCCGGCGGCGCGGTTTCGTCGCCCGGAGACGGCCGTGTGACGGGCATCGGCCCACGTGGGATCGCGCGCCGGCGCGGCATTCCCGCCCGGCGCGCGCCTGCTCGCCACCCGCCCGCTTATTTCGCCGACCCGCCGGTCTTCGCGGCCCCCGGCTTGTCGGCCAGCGGCTGCCACGCGGCACCGAGCGAATACCAGTCGACGCGGCGCGTGAGCGTCATGATGCCGGCGAGGATCGCGAACAGCAGCAGCGAACCGAGCATCAGCGCATTGTCTTCCGACAACAGCAGCCCGTAGAGCGCCGCGTACAGCATCGCGAGCAGCACCGCGAACAGCGCGCCGCGCTTCGCGCTGTGCAGCACGAACGACAGGTAGAAGCCGAGCAGCCCGATGCATGCGCTGCTCGCCGCGAGATACGCATAGCCGAACGCGATGTGCTCGGACAGGCTCAACAGCAGCAGGAAGAACAGCGCGAGCGACAAGCCGACCAGCGTGTACTGGATCGGGTGAATGCGCAACCGCTTCACGAGCTCGTACATGAAGAAGCTCGCGAATGTGAGCAACACGAACAGCGCACCGTACTTCGTCGCGCGCTCGGCCTGCAGATAGACGTTCACGGGCTCGATCACCGACACCGACGCCATCTCGATCGCGCCCTCGCCGTTGCCGTTGCCCGACGCGACCTGCTCGCGCGCCTTCGTGTTGAACGATGTCACGTGCCAGTTGCTGGTGAAGCCGTTTGCATCGATCGTGCGCTCGCCCGGCAGGAATGCGCCGCCGAAGCTCGGATGCGGCCACTTCGACTTCAGCGAGAAATCGTTCTGGTCGGCCACCGGCGCGAACGCGACCGATTCCGCGCCGACCAGCGGCAGGTCGATGCTGAACGGCACGACCGCCCCCGCTTTCGCGAGCGCCGCGAGATCGACGCTCGCATGCACGCCTTGGTGCAGGCTCTCCAGCCGCGTGCCCTGCTCGATCTCGAGCCGCTCGCCGCCGATGCGCAGGTCGGGCTGCGCCTTCAGCCCGCGAATGTCCCCGATGCCGAGCGCGACATACGCGTCGTCGATCGCGAAGCTCACGTGGCCGTCCGCCTGCGGCAGCTTCTTCAGGTCCGGCAGCGCGAGCGTGCCCGTCATCCGGCTCGCCAGGTCGTACACGAGCGCCTTGTGGATGCCGCGATAACGGACCTTGATGTCGAGCGCACCGTCGACGTTCAGCGTCTTCGGAAACACGAGCATGCGTTTCGTCTCGCTTCGGAGGCTCGTCTTCGGCGCGCCGCGCGGCGGCGCGCTGTCGCGCACGCGCGTGACTTCCGTGTAACGCACGACGAGCACCGGCCCCGTCACCGTCTGCGGGCCCGCATAGCTCGCCCAGATGCTCTGCAAGGCGCTCTCGCGATACTCGGCGCGTTCCCGCACGATGCTCTGGACCATCTGCAGCGGGATCAGGATCGCCAGCGCGAGCAACGCGGTGATCATGGATTTGAACAACAGGACTCGATTCATTGCCGACCGACACCGTAGTGGAAGATGCGGTCAGCATGAGCGGCCCCGGTGAAGGGCGATTGAAGCCGGTGTGAAGCGAATGTGTGGCGAACGTGAAGTGCGTTCAGCCGGCCGACGGCAGCGTGAGCGTCGCGCACGCGCCGCCTTCGTCGCGGTTCGCGAGCGCAACCTGGCCGCGGTGCAGCATCGCGACCTCGCGGACGAAACACAGCCCGAGGCCCGTGCTGCGATCCTGCCCGTCGGGGCGCGGCAGCGAATAGAAGCGCTCGAACACGCGCGACAGCGCGTAGTCGGGCACGCCGGGGCCGTCGTCGTCGACGCTCACGACCGCGACGTGCGCCCTGCCCGCCGCCCGCCGTTCGAGCGCGATCCGGATCGTGCTGCCCCGTGGCGCGAAATCCAGTGCATTGTCGAGCAGGTTGCCGAGCGCCTGCCGCAGCAGGAACGGATCGCCTTCGACGACCGCCGGATCGGCCGCCTCGTTCGCGTCGATCCGCAAGCTCACGCCGCGCTGCCGCGCGCGCGGCTCGATATCGTCGACGAGCTGGTCGAGCACCGACCGCAGCGCAACCGGTTCGCGCACCGACAGGCGCTGCTGCTGCTCGACCTCGGCCAGCGCGAGCAGCTTGCGGATCATCTGTTCGAGGCGGCCGGCTTGGCGGCGGATGTTCTCGGTGAAGCGCCGGCGGTTCGCGACCGGCATGTCTTCCTGCAGCAGTTCGGCCGCGCCGCTGATCGCGGCCAGCGGGCTTTTCATCTCGTGCGTGAGTGTGTGGATGTAGGTTTCGACGTACTGCCGGTCCTCCAGCCGCCGATGCATGCTTTCCACCGCGCGCCCCAGCTCGGCCAGCTCGTTCGCGCCCTGCAGCGGCATCGCCGCGCGCTCGCCGGCCGCGATCGCGCGCGCATAGCGCTGCAGGCGCCGCAGCCCGAGCACCAGCCACCACGTGCACGCCACGCCGATCAGGATCGCGCCGCCCATCAGCAACGCGCCGTACAGCATGATCTTGCGCTGGCTGCGCGCGATGAACGGCGCGACCGTCTGGTTCGGCTTCGCGATCGTCAGCACGCCGATGATCTCGTTCCCGCGCCGGATCGGCGCCGCGACGTGCATCACGGTGCTGCCGTCGTCGTTCGGATCGCTGCGCGTGCTGCGCGCGCCGTATTCGCCGCGCAGCGTCCGGTACACGTCGTTCCAGCGCGAATAGTCCTGGCCGACCGCGCTGCCGGACGAGTCGTAGCGCACGATGCCGTGCGCGTCGGTAACGTAGAGGCGGTAGCCGATCGCGTTCTTCTGGATGCCCCACACGTTCGCGCTGACCGGACGCTCGTGCAGCTTGCCGAGCTGACGCGCGAACGCGCCGTCGGCGATGTGCCCGTTCGCCAGGTCGTCGGCGGCCAGCGCCGCGAGTACCTGCGCGGTATCGACGAGCGTGTCCTCCATCGCCTCGCGCACGCCGGGCTTCACCTCCTGCACGAACACGCGCAGCGTGATCAGCGCGGCGAGACCGACGATCAGGAAAAAACCGAAGAAGATGCGCAGGCCGATATGCATGGGCGGTGCCGGTCGTTACGGTTGCAGCGAATAACCCATGCCGCGATGCGTGCGGATCGGGTCGCGCCCGGGATCGATCGCGCGCAGCTTGGCGCGCAGTGTCTTGATGTGCGTGTCGACCGTGCGATCGGCGGAATCGAATGCCTCGTGCCACACGAGGTCCATCAGCTGTTCCCGCGAGTAGATGCGCCCTGGATGCCGGACCAGCAGCGCCAGCAGGCCGAATTCATAACGCGTGAGGTCCAGCGCGTGGCCGAGCCACGATACGCGCGCGCCGTCGGTGTCGAGCGTGAAACCCGGCGCGGTCGGTTCCGCCGGCGCCGCCGCGGGCCCGGGCGCCGGTTCCGGCGCGGCCGTCCGATGGAAGCGGCGCAGGATCACACGTACCCGCGCCGCCAGCTCGCGCGGCGAGAACGGCTTGATCACGTAATCGTCGGCGCCGATCTCGAGCCCGACGATCCGGTCGATCTCGTCGTGCCGCGCGGTCAGGAAAATCACCGGAATGTCGGTAAACGTGCGCAGCCGCCGGCACACTTCGAAGCCGCTGAGGTCCGGCAGGCCGACGTCGAGCACCACGAGATCGAAGCGCGTGTCGCGCAGATGGTCGAGCGCCGCCTGTCCGAGCGTGCAGTGGACGGTCTGCATGCCGTCGGTGCCGAGGGCGTAGACGATCGTGTCCGCGATCGCCGTTTCGTCTTCGACGATCAGGATATTGGGCTGATTCATGGTCTCGGGTCTGGGTCGCGCAATCCGGTGCGACATTGTACGCACGACCGGCCGCGCGAGCCCCTTCCCGGCCGGTGCGCTACGCCACGCGGCCGCTCACCGGAATCGATGCGCCGGTGATCGCCTGCGCGTCGGCCGACAGCAGGAACCCGATCGTCGCCGCGATCTGTTCCGGCCGCACCCAGCGCGTGAAATCCGCGTCGGGCATGTCCGCGCGGTTCGGCGGCGTATCGATGATGCTCGGCAGGAGGGCGTTCACCGTCACGCCGCGGTCGAGCAGCTCGGCCGCCAGCGCCTCGGTGAGGCGCGCGACGCCGGCCTTCGCGGCCGCATACGGACCCATGCCCGCGCCCGCCTTGAAGGCCGCGCCCGCGCCGATGTTGACGACACGGCCGGCCGGGCTCGCCAGCAGGTACGGCAGCGCGGCTTTCGATGCGTTCAGCGCCGTCTTCACGTTCAGTTCGTACATGCGGTCCCACGTGGCGGCATCGCCGTCGGCGATCGGCTGCCACACGAATGCCCCCGCGATGTTCAGCAGCGCGTCGACCCGGCCGAATTCGCGGTTGACCGACTCGAGTGCCCGCGCGGCCGCCTGTGGATCGACGAGATCGATGCCGCCGATGCGCAATGCATCGGCCGGCACGCCGGGCAGCGCCGGTGCACCGGGGGCCGCGCCGCGGCCGATCAGCGCGACGCGTGCGCCGCGCGCGCCGAGCCATGCGGCTGTCGCGACGCCCAGATGGCCGAATCCGCCGGTGATCGCGACTGCCTTGCCTTTCAGGTCGTGTTCCATCGATGCGTTCTCCTGGATCGAGGGTGATTGACGAAGATCCGACAGCGTAGCGCCGTTCACGCATCCGTGCGCACGGCGACGAGGCTGCGGCGGCGCAGCTCCTCCGTCGTTTCGCCCTGGTTGCCCGGCCGCCAGCCCGGCGGCAGCACCACGAAACGGAGCGCGGTCCACACGTCGCGGGCCGTCGCGACGTCGCGTGCCAGGCTCGCCCAGTGCTCGAGCTCGACGACGAACGGATTGCGCGAACGCGTCGGCGTGACGAGGCCGTAGCGGCACGGTTCGTCGTCGCGCTCGGCGACATAGGTGCCGAACAGCCGGTCGAACACGATCAGCACGCCGCCGTAGTTCGCATCGAGGTAATCGAGGTTCGACGCATGGTGCACGCGATGCGCGGACGGCGTGTTGAACACGTATTCAAGCCAGCCGAGCTTCGGCATCCACGTGTTGTGCAGCCAGAACTGGTACATCAGGTTGAACGACAGGATCGCGAGCACCGCTTCGGGACGCACGCCGAGCCACACGAGCGGCGTGAAGAACATCGCGGCGCCGGCGATCTTGCCGGTCCAGCCGAGGCGGAACGCGGACGACAGCGTCAACTGGTTCGGCGAATGATGCACCGCATGCGTCGACCAGAAGAAGCGCACGCGGTGCGACGCGCGGTGATACCAGTAGTAGCAGAATTCCTGGCCGACGAACACGAGCAGCGCGAGCGCGACGCTGTGGAGCGGGATCGTGAAGAGCCGGTGCGCCCATGCCAGATCGAACACGGGCGTGGCGAGCGACAGCGGCACGAGCGCGAGCAGCTTGCGGCCCGCGAGATCGGCAAGCGACAGCCACACCTCGTTCCAGTCGAACGGTTCGGGCTGGCGGCTGCGGCGCCAGGTGAGCACGGCCGCCTCGACGAGCGAGACGGCAACGATGAAGAGCGTGACGATGTACGCGAGCTTTCCGGTGGTGGTGAGCATGATGGGCCTTTCCTTCGGTTGAGTCGGACGCGTCATGGGCAGCACATGCCGCTGTCGCGTCGAATGGAACGCACTGTAGGGGGCAAGGAACGGAAAGGCCACGCAGGATATATGTCGCCGTATGTCGCGATGAAGTGGGTTCGCGCGGCCGGCAGCGGTCGCGGACGCGTGTGGACTGGAGATCGGGCCGGCGGAAGGCGAACGCGTGCGTGTCCGGCGAGAAATATGTCGCGGTATGTCGCGGTTGAGCCGGCCGGCGGCGTGTGCAACAGGTGTTCGATGGAATCGGCAGCGACTGGACGACATATGTGGATCGGCGCGGTGCATGCATGAACCGGTCGGCAAATATGTCGCCGCATGTCACCGCGACACGTTTGCGCGCCGTGAACTGGATGTGCCGCCCCCTGCCGTCAAACCTCCCCGCTCGTGACTGCATCGCCGTGATCCGTTGCCTGGCGCGGCACGCCCGCGATCGACGCGGCCGGCGCACGCATTCGTCGTACCGAAAAACACCGCGCCGCGTGTAACACCGCGACATCTTTCATGACGCGACGGATGCACGTCGCCATCCTAAAGTTCGTCCCGTCGCCACGCCACCGCGTGCACCGCAACGAACCGCAAGGACACCCGATGAAAAACCGCTTCCTCGTCACCGCCGCCGCCCTCGTCACACTCGCCAGCGCGCCGGCCTTCGCCGGCTGGTCCGGCCACAGCACCGCCTACACGCCGCGCGGCACCTACAGCGGCGCGCATGCCGGCTCGTGCGGCGGCGGCAGCTGCTCGCATGCCGGCGGCGTGATCGGCCCCGGCGGCGGCCTCGCCACCAATACGGGCACCGTCACGCGCACCGCGCCCGGCCAGTTCTCGAACAGCGGCACGGCCGTCGGCCCGAACGGGCGCTCGGTCGAGCACGGCGGCGACACAAGCTGCGCAGACGGCACCTGCTCGCACACCGGTTCGCTGACGGGTTCGGACGGCCGCAGCGCATCGACGTCCGGCAGCATGACGCGCAACGGCCCGGGGCAGTACACGTCGAGCGGCACGATCACGGGTTCGGGCGGCAACGCGGCCAGCCACGCCGCATCGACGAACTGCGCGGGTTCGACCTGCTCGCGCTCGGGCACCGTGACCGGCAACGACGGCGGGAGCGTCACCCATTCCGGCAGCGCGACGCGCGTGGCGCCGGGTGTCGTAACGACGTCGGGCGGCTCGACGATCGTCCACGGCGGCACGGTGTCGACCGGCGGCACGACGGTGATCCACGGCGGCACGGCGGCAGGCGGTACGGTCGTCGTGGCAGGCGGGACGGCGCCGGTACCGGTGCCTGTCGCGCCGCCCCCGCCGGCCGCCGTGATCGTGGCCGCGCCACCGGCAGCCGCCACGGTCGCCGT
>NZ_JAAGPK010000222.1:0-10706 GCF_017104685.1 Burkholderia sp. Tr-20355
TTAGCTGAAACCCCGGCGCGCTCCGGCAATCGCAGCGACGCCCGCGCATCAGCGGCGGCGCCACGTGAGCCAGCGCTCGTGTCCTTCGAACACGGCCAGCGAATCGGTCACGGGCAAATCCTCGATCAGCTCGAAGTACGGCGTGAGCAACGCGTCGAGTTCCGCGCGCTCGATCCCGAACGGCGGCCCCTTCGGCTTCGCCGTCACGAAGAAATAGCCGGCCAGCAAGCCGTCCGCGGGCAGCAGCTCGGCCATGCGTGCCGCATAGTCGGCGCGCATGGCCGGCGGCAACGCGCACAGGAACGCGCGCTCGTACACCCACTGCACGTCGAACGGCGGCCGGTACGTAAAGAAATCGGCCTGCTCGACGACGTCTGCATGCGCGCCGAGCTGCGCCTTCGCGGCGGCCACCGCCTGCGCGGCGAAATCGATCGCGCGCACCGGCCAGCCGGCCTGCGCGAGCCACCCCGCCTCCTGCGCGCTGCCGCAGCCGGGAATCAGCACCGTGCACGGCTCGAGCCGGTGCGCGAACGCGCGAAAGCCGCCGGGCACGCCGCCGAATTCCCACGGCGTCACGCCGCGCTCGAAGCGCTCGTCCCAGAACGACGCGTGGCCGGGGTCGCGCGTCGCGAACTCGGCGGCGGTCGGGACAGGCGGTTGCTTCAGATCGGACATCGCGGTGCTCCTTTCGGTCAGGCGCCGTATGCGAGCGCGAACAGCACCCGCGCGACCAGCGCCCCGACACCGACCGACAGGCCGAAGATCAGCAGCGCCTGCAGCAGCCGGTTGGTCCGTTTCTGCTCGACGAGGATCTGGCGCATCAGTTCCTCGCTGGCGGCGCGGGGTGCGTCGTGACGCGCCGCCATCGCGTGATGGATCAGCCGCGGCAGTTGCGGCAGCGTCTTGCTCCACTGCGGCGCCTCGACCTTGAAACGCTCATACCAGCCGCGCAGGCCGATCTGCTCGGTCATCCAGCGCTCGAGGTACGGTTTCGCGGTCTTCCACAGGTCGAGTTCCGGGTCGAGCGAGCGGCCGAGCCCTTCGACGTTCAGCATCGTCTTCTGCAGCAGCACGAGCTGAGGCTGGATCTCGACGTTGAAGCGGCGCGACGTCGAGAACAGGCGCATCAGCACCTGGCCGAGCGAGATGTCCTTCAGCGCACGGTCGAAATACGGCTCGCACACCGCGCGGATCGCGCTTTCGAGCTCCTCGACACGCGTCTCGGGCGGCACCCAGCCCGATTCGAGGTGCAGCGTCGCGACGCGGTGGTAGTCGCGCTTGAAGAACGCGAGGAAGTTCTGCGCGAGGTAATTCTTGTCGAAATCGGACAGCGCGCCGACGATCCCGAAATCGAGCGCGATATAGCGGCCGAACGTGTTCGGGTCGAGGCTCACCTGGATGTTGCCGGGGTGCATGTCCGCATGGAAGAAGCCGTCGCGGAACACCTGCGTGAAGAAGATCTCGACGCCTTCGCGCGCGAGCTTCTTGATGTCGACGCCGGCCGAGCGCAGCGTCTCGACCTGGCTGATCGGCACGCCGGTCATGCGCTCCATCACGAGCACCTGCGACGTCGAGAAATCCCAGAACATCTCGGGCACGAGCAGCAGGTCGAGGCCCGCGAAGTTGCGGCGCAGCTGGCTGCCGTTCGCGGCCTCGCGCATCAGGTCGAGCTCGTCGTGCAGGTACTTGTCGAATTCGGCGACGACCTCGCGCGGCTTCAGGCGGCGGCCGTCGGCCCACATGCGCTCGGTCCATGTCGCGATGTCGCGCATCAGCGCGAGGTCGGAATCGATCACCGGCAGCATGTTCGGCCGCAGCACTTTCACGGCGACGGCCTTGCCCGCGTGCACGCCCTGCTTCAGTTTCGCGAAATGCACCTGCGCGATCGACGCGCTCGCGATCGGCTCGCGCTCGAATTCGTCGAACAGCTCGTCGACCGGCGCCCCGAGCGACTTCTCGATGATCGCGATCGCGACGGCCGAATCGAACGGCGGTACCTGGTCCTGCAGCTTCGCGAGTTCGTTCGCGAAATCGACCGACAGCAGGTCGCGGCGCGTCGACAGCACCTGGCCGAACTTCACGAAGATCGGGCCGAGGCTCTCGAGCGCGTGACGCAGCCGCACGGCGGGCGGATCGGAATAGCGGCGGCCGATCGTCGTGATCCGCAGCAGCAGCTTCACGCGCCGGTCGTCGATCCGGGACAGCATCACTTCGTCGAGGCCAAAGCGGATGACGGTGTAGACAATCTTGATGAAACGGAAAATGCGCATGCCCTGCGGCCCTCAGTGCGCGCCGCGCGGGCCTGGGCCCGTGCGCGCGCCGATTTTTTGTTCGAGTCGCTCGACCCGCTTTTCGACCCGCGCGAGCGCATCGCGTGCGCGCGCCAGATCGGCGTCGAAGCCGCCGAGCGACGCGCGCCGGACGACTTGCGGGTTTTCGTCGAGCCAGTATTCGGCGACGGATTCGAGCACGTTGCGGCCGGTGCGTCGCGCGCGGGCGCCGGCATCGCGCACGACCGTCGCGATCCGGTATGCCGCCGCGTCGCCGACCAGCTTCGCGAGATCTTCTTCAGGTTCCCAGCGCAGGTGCTCGGCCAGCTTCGCGATCTGCGTCGCGAACTCCGCGTCGCCCTCGATCTTCACGTGCTTCATCACGGCCGCCTGGCCGCCCTGCAGGAACGCGGCGACGGTGTCGCCCGCGAGCGCGATCGACACGTCGACCTGTTGCGCATCGTGCGCGTCGACGGCCGACAGATAACCGTCGGGCTGCACCAGCAGCGTGAGCGTGACGGGAGGCACGTCGATCCGGGCAGTCTTGCCCGCATAGGGAATCAGGCGATCGCGCGCCCATGATTCGCGCGCGAGCAGGTGATTGACGGCAGCAGCAAAAGGCTTGGCGGCAAAGGTCATCGGGCTGGGAAAGAAAAAACCCGCGCAGGCCGGGCGCCCACGCGGGTTTCTATTGTAACGTCGGATCGTCGGCAGACCGTGCCCGACCGTACACCCGGGCGGCAAGCGGTCGCAGTGCGGCGGCCGTCGCCCGGGTGCCCGGCGGCGCGGGCCGCCGGTCACGCTCAGTGCGTGTTGATCTGCTGGATACCCGCGAGCAGCCAGCCCTGGCTGCCCGACTTCGACAGGTTCCACACCTCGTCGAACGGGGCGGCCGACGCGCTCGCCGATTCGCGGATCAGGCCGTGGAAGCGCACGCTCGCCGACTGCTCGATGCCGCGATCCTCGATCGCGACCAGCTCCGCGTCGAGCTGCACGACGTCGGTCTGGTTCGCCTCGTTACCGCGCGAATCGAGGTCGATCTTGATCTCCGCGAACATTTCGGGCGTCGTGAACTCGCGGATGTCGGCCAGGTTGCCCTGGTCCCACGCCGCCTGCAGGCGCACGAAGTAAACCTTCGCGCTGCGCAGGAACGCTTCGGTATCGAAACCGGCCGGCACCTGGAGCGGCGCCGCCGCAGCCGCTGCCGCGCCGGCGGCCGCCGCGCCGCCGCCGAACACGCCCTGCGCTTCGTTCGCATAGCTGCTGCCGCTGCCCGCGTAGCTGCCGCCGGCATTGCCCTGCTGGAACGACGGGCTTTGCGAGTAGCCGCCCGACGCCGACGCCGAACCGCCGACCGAGTACGCCGGCTCCTGCGGGCGACGGCGGTTCATGAACTTGCGGATCAGCCAGATGCCGATCGCCGCGAGCAGCGCGATCACGATGACGTTCGCCATCATGCTCGCGAACGCGCCGCCGAGGCCGAAGTGCGACAGCAGCGCCGCGATGCCGAGACCGGCCGCGAGGCCGGCGATCGGCCCGAGCCAGCGCGAGCGGTTGGGCTGCGCGGCCGGCGTGGGCGCGGCCGGGTTCGCACGCTGCGCCTGCGACGGCGCGGCCTGCTGCATCGGCTGCTGCGCGGGCGGCGTGGCCTGGCGCTGCGTGACGGTGGAGTTCTGGCGGCCGATGCTGCGCCCGCCGCCCATGCGCTTGGCTTCAGCGTCGAGCGATGCGAACGTGCCGGCCGTGAGCAGGCCGACCATCAGCAGCGTGCCGACCCGTCGAGCCCACGGCTTCGACGGCTTGCTACGGTTGAACAACGGACGCGTTTCGGACATCAGCTTCTCCAGATGTAAGGCGAATGTATGGAAAGAACCCCTTAGTACTTGGTTCCTAGGTGTAAAGCTACCACGCCACCTGACAAATTGTAATATTTGACGGCATCGAGGCCCGCTTGTTCCATCATCGTCTTCAGCGTGTCCTGATCGGGGTGCATCCGGATAGATTCAGCAAGATACCGATAACTTTCAGCATCTTTCGCGAACTTGTCGCCAAGCCACGGTAATACTTTGAAAGAATACAGATCGTACGCTTTTTTCAGCGGATCCCAGACTTTCGAGAATTCCAGCACCATCACGCGGCCGCCGGGCTTCGTCACGCGACGCATCTCGGCCAGCGCGACGTCCTTGTGCGTCATGTTGCGCAGCCCGAATGCAACCGTGACCACATCGAAGTAGTTGTCCGGAAAGGGGATTTTCTCCGCGTCGCACAACAGCGACGGCGTCACGATCCCCTTGTCGAGCAGCCGGTCGCGGCCGACGCGCAGCATCGATTCGTTGATGTCCGTATGCCACACCTCGCCCGTCGGGCCGGCCGCCTTCTTGAACGACTTCGTCAGGTCGCCGGTGCCGGCCGCGATGTCGAGCACCTTGAAACCGGGGCGCACGTTCGCCTGCGCGATCGTGAACGCCTTCCACGCGCGGTGCATGCCCGCCGACATCAGGTCGTTCATCAGATCGTAGTTGCTCGCGACCGAATGGAACACGCCCGCCACTTTCTTCGCTTTTTCGTTTTCCTCGACGCTTTCGAAGCCGAAGTGGGTTTTGCTCATCGCGTTGATCCTCAGTAAATGGCAGGACGGCGCCGAGCGGGCGCCGTCGATTTCAGTGGCAGTGGCCGTGCGACGCGGAGGCCGCCTGCATCGGGGCGTCGCGCTCGACGCCTGCCGCCTTCAGTTTGTCGAAATAGTCGCGCCACAGCGCGTCCTGCTGCGTCGCCAGCTCGTACAGCAGGTCCCACGAGTAGATGCCGGTCGAATGGCCGTCGGAGAACGTCGGCTGCAGCGCGTAGTTGCCGACGCCCTCGAGCGCCGTGATCGTCACCTCGCGCTTGCCGGTCTGCAGCGTCTCCTGGCCGGGCCCGTGGCCGCGCACCTCGGCCGACGGCGAATAGACGCGCATCAGCTCGAACGGAATCCGGTAGCTGTCGCCGTTCGGGTACTGCAATTCGAGCACGCGCGATACCGCGTGCACGACGACGCCGGACGGAATCGGCGTCGTGGAAGTCAAACCGCTCATGGCTGCCTCGAATCGGTCATGCGTTGAATTTCCTCGCGCACCGCATTGTGCAGCAGCGAGGCCTGCGCGGCGCGCGTGCGCAACAGCGCCTCGGACACGCTGCGCTGGCGCGGCGCCCAGACGGGCTGCGGGAAATGGGCGTCGTTGGAAAAGCGCGGGATCACGTGCCAGTGCACGTGCGGCACCATGTTGCCGAGGCTCGCGAGATTCACCTTGTTCGGCTGCATCACGCGGCGCACGGCCCGTTCGACCGCGTAGACCACGCGCATCAGGTGTGCCCGCTCGGGCTCGCCGAGATCGGAGAACTCGGCCACGTGCGTGCCCCAGATCACCCGGCAGAAGCCCGGATAGTCGTGCTCGCCCGTCGCGAGGACGACGCGCAGCACGTCGTCCTGCCAGAGCACCTCGCCGCCGTCTTCACGGCAAAACACGCATTCCATCGTCGCTCCCATGTGGACGGGCGCCGGCATGACTGCGCCGGCGCCCGCTCATTTCCGGCCCGGTCGGGCGGTCGTCATGCCCGCATTAGACCAGCACGCGCTCGATCCCGCCATTGTTCGCACGTGCGACATAATCGGCCATCCAGTTCTCGCCGAGCACCTGGCGCGCGATTTCGACCACGATGTAGTCGGCCTCGAGATTCGCGTCCTCGCTGTAGCGCGACAGGCCCTGCAGGCACGACGGGCAGCTCGTCAGGATCTTCACGTCCGGCCCGTTCGCGGCCGCGGCGGCAGGCGCCGGTGCAGCGCCGGCCACCACGGGAATCGCACGCAGCTTCGCGGCGCCCTTGCGGATCTCCTCTTCCTTGCGGAAGCGCACCTGCGTCGACACGTCCGGGCGCGTGACCGCGAGCGTGCCCGATTCGCCGCAGCAACGGTCGTTCTTCTCGATCCTGTAGCCGTCCTTCTCCGAGCCCATCAGCTCGTTGACGAGCTTCACCGGGTCCATCGTCTTGATCGGCGTGTGGCACGGGTCGTGATACATGTAGCGCGTACCCGACACGCCGTCGAGCTTCATCCCCTTCTCGAGCAGGAACTCGTGGATGTCGATGATCCGGCAGCCCGGGAAGATCTTGTCGAATTCATACCCGGCAAGCTGGTCGTAGCAGGTGCCGCACGACACGACGACCGTCTTGATGTCGAGGTAGTTCAGCGTGTTCGCGACCCGGTGGAACAGCACGCGGTTGTCGGTGACGATCTTCTCGGCCTTGTCGTACTGGCCCGAGCCGCGCTGCGGATAACCGCAGCACAGGTAGCCCGGCGGCAGCACCGTCTGCACGCCCGCTTCCCACAGCATCGCCTGCGTCGCGAGGCCGACCTGCGAGAACAGGCGCTCGGAGCCGCAGCCCGGGAAGTAGAACACCGCTTCCGAATCGACGGTCGTCGACTTCGGGTTGCGGATGATCGGCACGATCTTGTTGTCCTCGATGTCGAGCAGCGCGCGCGCCGTCTTCTTCGGCAGGTTGCCCGGCATCTTCTTGTTGACGAAGTGGATCACCTGCTCGACGACGGGCGGCTTGCCGGTCGTCGCGGGCGGGTGCTGCGTCTGCTTCGTCACGACCTTCTTCAGCATGTCGTTCGCGAAGCGCTGCACCTTGTAGCCGACGCCCATCATCACGGTGCGCGCGGCGTTGATCGTCTGCGGATTGGTCGCGTTCAGGAAGAACATGCCCGCCGCGTTGCCGGCGTTGAACTTCTTCTTGCCCATCTTGCGCAACAGGTTGCGCATGTTCATCGTGACGTCGCCGAAGTCGATCTTCACCGGGCACGGCGTCGCGCACTTGTGGCACACCGTGCAGTGGTCGGCCACGTCGTTGAACTCGTCCCAGTGCTTGATCGACACGCCGCGGCGCGTCTGCTCCTCGTACAGGAATGCCTCGACCAGCAGCGACGTCGCGAGGATCTTGTTGCGCGGGCTGTACAGCAGGTTCGCGCGCGGCACGTGGGTCGCGCACACCGGCTTGCACTTGCCGCAGCGCAGGCAGTCCTTCACCGAATCGGCGATCGCGCCGATGTCGGACTGCTGCATGATCAGCGATTCGTAGCCCATCAGCCCGAAGCTGGGCGTGTACGCGTTGCGCAGGTCGGCGCCGTCGAGCAGCTTGCCCTTGTTGAAGCGGCCGTTCGGGTCGACGCGCTGCTTGTATGCGCGGAATTCGGCGAGCTCGTCGTCGGTCAGGAACTCGAGCTTCGTGATGCCGATTCCGTGCTCGCCGGAGATCACGCCGTCGAGCGAGCGCGCGAGCTTCATGATGCGCGCGACCGCCGCGTGCGCGTCCTGCAGCATCTCGTAGTTGTCGGAGTTGACCGGGAGGTTCGTGTGGACGTTGCCGTCGCCCGCGTGCATGTGCAGCGCGACGAACACGCGGCCGCGCAGCACGCGCTTGTGGATCGCCTGCGCCTCGTCGAGGATCTGCTTGAACGCGCCGCCGTTGAAGATCGCGCGCAGTTCCGCGCGGATCTCCTGCTTCCACGAGATGCGGACCGTGCGGTCCTGCGTGACGTGGAACACGGTCGCGCCCGGCTGTTCGTCCGCGCGATCCGCGAACTTCTCGGCAAGCGCCTCGTAGCCGAGCTGCACGAGGTAGTGCTGCGCCTCGCGCAGCGGCTGGTCGAGCCGGTCGCGCACGAATTCCCAGCGCGCGCGCACGCGCTTGAGCAGCTCCAGCGCCTGCTGCACGCGGTCTTCCAGCAGCTCCGCGCTCGGGATCTCGTTCGCGTCGTCGGTCTTGCCGAGCGGCAGGTTGCCGCCGCGGAAGAACGTCTCGAGCGCGTCGACGAGCTGCAGCTTGTTCTTCAGCGACAGCTCGATGTTGATCCGCTCGATGCCGTCGGTGTACTCGCCCATCCGGTTCAGCGGGATCACGACGTCTTCGTTGATCTTGAACGCGTTGGTGTGCTTCGCGATCGCGGCCGTGCGGCTGCGGTCGAGCCAGAAGCGCTTGCGCGCCTCCGCGCTGATCGCGACGAAGCCTTCGCCGCTCTTGCCGTTCGCCATCCGGATCACTTCGGACGTCGCGTGCGCCACGGCGTCGGCGTCATCGCCGACGATGTCGCCGATCAGCACCATCTTCGGGAACGCGTTGCGCTTGCTCTTGGTCGCGTAGCCGACCGCGCGCAGGTAGCGCTCGTCGAGGTGCTCGAGGCCCGCGAGGATCGCACCGCCCTGCTTCGACGTTTCGAACAGGTAGTCCTTGATCTCGACGATGCTCGGGATCGCCTCGCGCGCCTGGCCGAAGAACTCGAGGCAGACGGTGCGCGTGTGCGCGGGCATCTTGTGCAGCACCCAGCGCGCGGACGTGATGAGCCCGTCGCAGCCTTCCTTCTGCACGCCCGGCAGGCCGGCGAGGAACTTGTCGGTCACGTCCTTGCCGAGCCCTTCCTTGCGGAACCGGCGGCCCTCGATCTCGAGCATTTCGGTCTTGAGCAGCTTCTCGCCCGGCGCGTACGCGCCGTCGAACCACTTCAGCTCGAAGCGCGCGACCGCGATGTCGTGGATCTTGCCCTGGTTGTGCTCGTGGCGCGTGACTTCGAGCCAGTTGCCGTCCGGGTCGACCATCCGCCACCAGGCCAGGTTGTCGAGCGCGGTGCCCCACAGCACGGCTTTCTTGCCGCCCGCGTTCATCGCGACGTTGCCGCCGATGCACGACGCATCGAGCGACGTCGGATCGACCGCGAACACGTAGCCGGCCGCCTCGGCCGCCTCGGTCACGCGGCGCGTGACGACGCCCGCGCCGGAGAAGATCGTCGGCACCTTGTGCGCGACGCCCGGCAGTTCGGTCAGCTCGACCGCGCCGAGCTGTTCGAGCTTTTCGGTGTTGATGACGGCCGAGAACGGCGTGAGCGGCACCGCGCCGCCCGTGTAGCCGGTGCCGCCGCCGCGCGGGATCACGGTCAGGCCGAGCTCGAAGCAGGCCTTGATCAGTGCCGCGATCTCGGCCTCGGTATCGGGCGTCAGCACGACGAACGGGTATTCGACGCGCCAGTCGGTCGCGTCGGTCACGTGCGACACGCGCGACAGCCCGTCGAAGCGGATATTGTCCTTCTCCGTGCAGCGGCCGAGCGCCTTGGTCGCGCGGCGGCGCAGGTCGGCCATCTTCTCGAATTCGTCGGCGAACTCGTTGACCGCCCGCTGCGCGGCGGTTTCGAGCATCTCGACGCGCGATGCGCGCTCGCGGCCCGCCTCGTCGCGGTGCTCGGTGAGATCCGCGCTGCGGCGCTTGCCGATCTCGGTCAGGCGGTGGTTCAGCGCCTCGATCAGCAGCGCGCGGCGCTTCGGATTGTCGAGCAGGTCGTCCTGCAAGTAGGGGTTGCGGCGCACGACCCAGATGTCGCCGAGCACTTCGTACAGCATCCGTGCCGAGCGGCCCGTGCGGCGCTCGGCACGCAGTTCGTCGAGCACCGACCACGCCTCTTCGCCGAGCAGGCGGATCACGATCTCGCGATCCGAGAAGGACGTGTAGTTATAGGGAATCTCGCGCAAGCGGGGCGCGGGGTCGGCGGCGACGGCGGCGGCCGCGCCATGCGGATCGAAAACTTGTGGTGCGTTCATGTTCGGACGACTCGGAGGGCCGATACACCGTGCACGGGCGTCGGCAAGCGCGTGGGCGCAATCTTGGGGAAATCTGTTCTGTTACCAGGCGCGCGGCTGTCCTTCATGGGGCCGGAGCGGGCGGTTCGCCCCTCCTGGCCGGCGACAGGGCCTGGCGGCACTCGGAACGATCAGCACGATCGCGCGCGGCGCGCATGCCGTTCGGCCGCGGGGCTGGCTGCGCGCGGCGTCGGCTTCAACGGTGCGATCCGAGGGTGCCTCTGCATCTTCCGATCCTTGATTCAAAACGGAATTCTAACCCATGATCGGCCCGTCCGTGGCACGCCGGACAGGTCGTGGGGCTATCGCCGCGAGCCGCACCGGACGGGGCTCGGCACGGTTTGGCGCGATCATTCGCCGTCCGTCCGGTCGGTAACCGTGCGGTTAAGCCGGCAGAAAAGGCGCGCCCGGCGCCGCGAACGCCCGGCCCGCCCCCCTTCGCGGCCGCCCGCCCGGCATGCCGCTTGCATGCGGGCGGACCCTTGGCGCTATCATTGATCCTTTACCGTCTGCATCCGCACTGCACGCGAGCGTCCATGGCATCCCACGATTACCTGAAGAAAATCCTCACCGCGCGCGTCTACGACGTCGCGATCGAGACGGAACTCGAACCCGCCCGCAACCTGTCGGCCCGGCTGCGCAATGCCGTTTACCTGAAGCGCGAGGACAACCAGCCGGTGTTCTCGTTCAAGCTGCGCGGCGCGTACAACAAGATGGCGCACATTCCGGCGGACGCGCTCGCGCGCGGCGTGATTACGGCGTCGGCCGGCAA
>NZ_JAAGPK010000223.1:0-10501 GCF_017104685.1 Burkholderia sp. Tr-20355
TGCGGAGGGATTTGGGGCCCAGCAGCCGGCCATGCGGCGCCGCATGGCCGGCTGCTGGGCCCCAAATCCATCCGGGACGGCGTGACGGTTGCCCTCGCCGGCCCGCTCTGAACCCTTTGTTTCGCTTTCGACAGGACGATTTCCGATGAAGACCGATGCCGAATCCCATCAGCGGATGACCGAACGCCGCCGCGCCGGCCACGAGAAGAAGCAGGCCGCCGCCACCCTGGAAAAGGGCCTGCTGATCGTCAATACCGGCAACGGCAAGGGCAAGAGCACGGCTGCGTTCGGCATGGCCGTGCGCGTGCTCGGCCACGGCATGCGGCTCGGTGTCGTGCAGTTCATCAAGGGCGCGCTGCATACGTCCGAGCGCGACTTTCTCGGCGCGGTCGCGGAGTGCGATTTCGTGACGATGGGCGACGGCTATACGTGGAACACGCAGAACCGCGACGCCGATATCGCGACCGCGCGCAAGGGCTGGGACGAGGCGCGCCGGATGATCGAGAGCGGCGACTACCGGATGGTGATCCTCGACGAGCTGAACACCGTGCTGAAGTATGAATACCTGCCGCTCGACGAAGTGCTTGCGACGCTCGCCGCACGTCCCGCTTCGGTGCACGTCGTCGTGACGGGGCGGCACGCGCCCGATGCGCTGATCGACGCGGCCGATCTCGTCACCGAAATGCGGCTCGTCAAGCACCCGTACAAGGAGCAAGGCGTGAAGGCGCAGCGCGGCGTGGAGTTCTGAGCGTGCCGGCCTGCCCCGCGCTGTTCGTCAGCGCACCCGCGTCGGGCCAGGGCAAGACGTCGGTGACGGCCGGTCTTGCACGGCTGCACCGCCGGCTGGGCCGCCGCGTGCGCGTGTTCAAGACCGGGCCCGACTTTCTCGATCCGATGCTGCTCGAGCGCGCGAGCGGCGCGCCCGTGCATGCGCTCGATCTCGGGATGGTCGGCGAAACCGGCTGCCGCGCGCTGCTCGCCGATGCCGCGCGCGACGCGGATCTGATCCTGATCGAAGGCGTGATGGGGCTGTTCGACGGCACGCCGAGCAGCGCCGATCTCGCGGCCGCGTTCGGCGTCCCGGTCGTCGCGGTGATTTCGGCGAAGGCGATGGCGCAGACATTCGCGGCGATCGCGTTCGGGCTCGCCCGGTTCAGGCCGACACTGCCGTTTCACGGCGTGCTGGCAAACCGCGTCGGCTCCGCGCGGCATGCGGAACTGCTGCAACAGGCGCTGCCCGGCGACCTCCGCTGGCTCGGACACGTGCCGGCCGATGCGGGCATCACGCTGCCGGAGCGGCATCTCGGCCTGCATCAACCGGCCGACATCGACGATCTCGATGCGCGGCTCGAGCGCGCGGCCGACGTGCTCGCGCGGACGGCGCTCGCCGAATTGCCGCCGGCCGTCGCGTTCGCGGCACCGGACGCCGCGGTGCCGCTGCCGCGCGCGCTTGCGGGCAAGCGGATCGCCGTCGCACGCGATGCGGCGTTCTCGTTCATCTATCCGGCGAACCTCGCGCTGCTGGATGCGCTCGGTGCGGCGGTGCGGTTCTTCTCGCCACTCGCCGACGAACCGGTGCCCGACGATTGCGACGCGCTGTTCCTGCCGGGCGGTTATCCGGAATTGCATGCGGCGACGCTCGCGGCGAATGCCGGGACCGCGCGGACGATTCGCACGCACGCGGCGGCCGGCCGGCCGATCGTCGCGGAATGCGGAGGGATGGTGTATCTGTGCGAATCGCTGACCGACGTGGACGGCGTGACGACGCCGATGCTGGGCGTGTTGCCGGGTCATGCGACGATGCAGCGCCGGTTCGCGGCGCTCGGCATGCAGCAACTCGAGACGCGCAACGGGCCGATGCGCGGCCATACGTTCCACTATTCGCGGTTCGCGACGCCGCTGGTGCCGGTCGCGAGCGCCGCGCGCCCCGACGGCGCGCCGGGCAGCGGCGAAGCCGTCTACCGCAGCGGCGCGATCGTCGCGACGTACATGCACATGTATTGGCCGTCGAATCCGGAGATGGCGGCGGCCCTGTTCGGCGGCACGGCATTCTGACGGAACAGCCTGCGTGCGTGCCGCGACGTCAGGGCTTTTCGCGCCCCGGCGCCTCCGAGCGCGACGTCCGGATCACGGTGCCGTCGGGCGAGAAATGCGCGTTGAACATCGCGTCGCCCGATACGCCGCCCTCGGCCCAGTGCCAGCTCCACACCTCTTCATGGCTCAACGCGTATTGCGCGACTTCGGTCGGTTTGCCGAGCAGTTGCCGCACGTCGTCCTTCGACATGCCGGGCACGACCTTCGCGATGTTGGCCGCGGTCAGCGCCTGCGTGATCGACACGAGCCGGCCGTCCGGCCCGAAATCGAGCATGTAGGTACGCGTGCCGTACGGGCCGCGCGGATACTCGAAGCGCTGCGAGCCATCGTCGCCCTGCCTGACCATCTCGGGCTTGCCCGCCTGGCGGAGCACGTCCTCGGTCGTCGAGACACCCGGCTGCAGTTTGCCGAACGCGAGCGGGTCGGGCTTGATCGAATTCACCGCGTCCGCCACCTTCTGGTCGTCACACCCGGCCGCCAGAACGCCCACCGCACAGGCCGTCAGCACGGTCAGAAGCTGTTTTCGCATGTCATTCACACCTGTATTCATCGAGCCAATCCGGCGTCGCGCGCAGCGTAGCACGCGACCTGTCCCGCCGATGTCAAGGAGCGTCAAATCCGAGCACATCCGTCGCGGCCGGAAAAGCTCATGCGAGCCCGGCAACGACGACGTTCGCGAAACCGCGTCACACCAGAAACGCCTCGGCCAGCTTGACCCAGTACGACGCGCCGGTCGGCAGCGCCGCGTCGTTGAAGTCGTAGCCCGGGTTGTGCACCATGCAGCCGCCCTCCCCGTCGCCGTTGCCGATGATCAGGTAGCAGCCCGGCCGCTTTTCGAGCAGGAACGCGAAATCCTCGCTGCCGGTGAGCGGCACCATCCCGTCGATCAGGTTTGCATCGCCGACCCACTCGCGCGCCACGCCGCGCGCGAACGCCGTCATTTCCGCGTCGTTGACGAGCACCGGGTAGCGGCGCTGGTAGTCGATCGTCGCGGTCGCGCCGAACACGGCGGCCTGCGCGTGGACGACTTCCTTGATGCGCGTTTCGAGCAGGTCGCGCACGTCGGGCTTCAGCGCGCGCACCGACAGGCGCATCTGCGCGCGATCGGGAATCACGTTCGGCGCGTCGCCCGCGTGGATCGCGCCGACCGTGACGATCGCCATGTCGAGCGGCGATACGTTGCGCGACACGATCGTCTGCAGCGCCAGCACGATCTGCGCGCACACGACGACGGGATCGATCGCCTTGTGCGGCACCGCGCCGTGGCCGCCGCGGCCTTGCACGTCGATGACGACGGTATCCGACGACGCCATGAACGGCCCCGGCAGGAAACCGAATTGGCCGGTGGGGAAGCCCGGCATGTTGTGCATCGCGAAGATCGCATCGCACGGGAACTGCTCGAACAGCCCTTCGTCGAGCATCTTCTTCGCGCCGCCGAGCCCTTCCTCGGCCGGCTGGAAAATCAGGTTCAGCGTGCCCGAGAAACGGCGCTCGCGGGCGAGATGCTTCGCGGCCGCGAGCAGCATCGCCGTGTGGCCGTCGTGGCCGCACGCATGCATCTTGCCGGCGATCGTGCTCTGGTACGGCAGCCCGGTCGCCTCGTGGATCGGCAGCGCGTCCATGTCGGCACGCAGGCCGAGGCGCCGCGCGCCATCGCCCACCTTCAACTGCCCGACGACGCCGGTTCCGCCGAGCCCGCGATGCACCGTATAACCCCACGACTGCAACTGCTCCGCGACGAGGTCGCTCGTCGCGAATTCCTCGAAACCCAGTTCGGGGTGGGCATGAATGCGGTGCCGGATCTGGATCATTTCGTCGGCCAGGCCTGCGGGGATCACGCTGTGCGTCACGGTGTCGTCTCCTGAAGTACGGTGCGGAACATGCAGGCAACGATAGTCGATTCGACGGCAACCGGACAGACGGAAAGTCGTCGCGGTGGCAACCTGGAGTTGCCGGATGCGGGCACGACTCGCGCCGCAGGGGCCCGACCATCTGGACGACTGCCCGGCGTGCCGTCGACACGCAAAACTGCGCGCTTCACATCGATGGTTCGTATGAGAGGAAAGCGTGGCCGCTCATGTAGAGAAAATAGTGCCTTTACATCAAAGGCTTGCGAAATCCTGTTCACTTTTTGACGCTTGTACGTTTTTTGTGTGCGCTGATGCAAAAGTGAACAAGCGATCCTTCCTGATGCGCGAGAACACCACGCTCCCGAGGTCGAAACAGCACCTTCTCGACGAAGCCTGCCCTGCGTTCGGCCGCGCAACCCGGCGCTTCGATGCGCGGCCCGTGCGCGTGCCGACGCCGCGCGCCCGTGCCGTCACGGCAAGCGGAAAGTGTCAAAGAACGTATCGCGCTCGATCACCGTGAGCGCCGCGCGCTTGTGCGGGAAATCGAATTCCTTCAGCGTGTAGAACCCGAGCCGGTGCATGTACGCGATGTGCCGCACGTGATCGACGCGCGGCTCGCCGACGAGCCGCTGCGTGCGCGGTTCGTCGACGAACATGTAGTGCAGCACCCCGCTCCACCACGCATGCAGCTTGCCGGCGCTCTGGAAGCGCGAGTCGCCGATCAGCAGGTGCAAGCCGCGGTCGTAGTCGTGCGCGTCGTAGAACGGCGCGAGGCGGTCCTCCTTCGCCCAGTAGAACTCGAAATAGCCGAACGGCGTATCGTCGAAATAACCGATCATCGGGTGCATGTGCGGATCGGCGAGCCGCTCGGCAAGGTAGGCCGCGTGCTCGTCGCGCGTGCCGCGCTGGTCCCAGAAATGCGCGACCCGATCGAGGTTCATCCAGCCGCTGAACAGGTCCGCATGCGCGTCGACGTCGACGGTGCGCAGGCTGAAGGTCATCCCGACCTGCGGCATGTAGCGCGCATAGATCTCGCCGGCCGGCGACGGCGGGCGCACCGGATGCCGGTGGCCGTTCGTGATCGCGTAGCGCAGCGGCATCCCGCCCGACGCGGGCGCCTTCAGCCACGGCCGCGGGTTCTGCCAGAACGTCGTGCGCGACACGGTGAGCCGCAGCGTGTCGCCCACGACCTGCGCGCCGTCGATCACGCCCTCGCGCACCGCGCGCGCGACGTACGACTCGACGGCTGCCGCCTCCGCGCCGGCGAGCGGCACCGAGATCGTCGCGATGTCGTACCGCGTGTCGGTGTTGAACAGCGCGACGAACGCCGCGAGCAGCTCGTCCGGCGCACCGTCGGGCCGCCAGGCGTCGAGCGTGTGCTCGACGACCGCCACGGCCTGCCCCTGCGCGGCTCCGTCGAGCGCGGCAGCCACCTCGCCTGCGACGGCGTCGGCGGCACCGGCCGGTTTCGTCAGCGTGTCTTCCATCACAGTACTCCCGCGTCGTGGCGGTCGGCGAGGACATGCAGCCCCCGCTCGAGCGCCGGGAACAGGCTGCGCTGGAAGTTGTTCCAGCGCAGTTCGAGAATCGTGTCGTCCGGCGCGATCGGCGTGTCGAGCACGTCGCAGATCACCTCGCCGGAATCGATGCCGTTGTCGACGTAGTGAAACGACGCGCCCGTCATCGTCACGGGCTCGACGGACGACGTCGTGCCGCTCGCCCAGTCGACCCGTTCGCCGCGCGCGCCGTGCAGCGCATCGAGCGTCGCCCACGCGCCGCGCCGCTGGTACGGCGAATCGTCGGCCGTGATGCCGGGGTGGATGTTCGCGATGCGCCGGTGAAAGCGCGCGCCCGGCCGCACGAGCTCGTCGAGAATCACGAGCAGCCCGTCGAGCACGACGATGTCGGCGTCGAGGTCGAGCAGGCGCTCGAGCAGGCGGCGCTCGAACGCCTGTTTGCCGGCCACGCGCTCGCGCGCGTCGCGCGGCAGCCGCCGGTACGTCGACGGAATCGCGCTGAACAGCGCGTCGACCGGCGTGCCCTGCACCGTCAACCCCTCCGGCAGGATCCACGGGCGGCCCGGCGTGCGCGCGAAGCCGTAGTCGGCCACTTTCGCGCGGTCGGCCGGCGAGCCTTCGTCGTCGTCGACGATCACGCCCTTGAGCGTGTAGCGCTCGCCGAGCGGCGAATCGTTCAGGCGTTCGACGAGGAATTCGAGCGGCGCCTTCATGTAGCGCGTGCCGCCCCGATAAGCGACCGGCTGGCCGGCGCGATCGGCCGCGCCGTTGCGCAGCGACTGGATGTAGACGAGATTTTTTTTCGGCATGGATGCGTCGAGGAAAAGCGGACGAAGGCGCCGCGGCCCGCCCGCGCCGGCCGCGAAGGCCGGCCGGCGGGCCGCGGCGCGCAACGTCACCAGTTGTATTTCGCGGTCGCGATCACCGTGCGGTCGGTTCCGAACACGCAGACGTTGTACGACTGGCAACCGCTGATGTAATGGCGGTTGAACAGGTTCGTCCCGTTCACGGCGAAGCGCCAGTTACGCACGTCGTAATGCAGCCCCGCGTCGAACAGCGTGACGCTCGACACCGTCAGCGAGTTGTCCGCCGCACCGGCCGACGCGCTCTGGTAGCGGATGCCGCCGCCGAGGCCGAAGCCCGCGAGCGGCCCCGTGTGCCACGTCCAGTCGGTCCACAGCGACGCCATCTGGCGCGGCCGCGGAATGTCGACCGGCCAGTTGTTCAGCGACACGTCGTTGGCCTGCACGTTCTTCACGTCCTGGTAGACGTACGACGCGATCACCGACAGATTCGACGTGACCTTGCCGGTCGCGCTCAGCTCGATCCCGCGCGAACGCACTTCGCCCGTCTGTACCGACTTCGTGCCGGTCGGGTCCTGGCTCGGCAACGCCGACGTGAGCACGTTGGTCTGGTTGATCTGGTAGATCGCCGCGTTCAGCATCAGGTTCTTGCCGGGCGGCTGCCAGCGCAGGCCGGCCTCGATCTGCTTGCCGCGCGTCGGCTGCGGCAGCCCGCCGCCGAGCAGGTTCACGCCGATCAGCGGGTTGAACGACGTCGCGTAGCTGACGTACGGCGACAGCCCGTAATCGCCCTGGTACGTGAGGCCGACGCGGCCGGTAAACGCCGTGACGTCCGCCTTCGTCGACGTGCCGCCCGCGCGGTCGTCCATCCGCATGTTGACCCAGTCCTCGCGGCCGCCGAGCGTCAGCGTCCAGCGGTTCCACTTGATCTGGTCCTGCGCGTACAGGCCGAACGTGTTCATCGTCGTGTACGTGTTCGTACGGAACGTGGTGTCCGGATTCGAGAACACCGACAGCGTGACCGGCGTATAGACCGGGTTGTAGATGTTCAGCGGCGACGCGGCGGCGAGCCATTCGCTGTCGGTCGCGGTCTGGCGGTTGTACTGGAAGCCGAGCAGCAGCGTGTGCTGGAGCGGGCCCGTTGCAAACCGGCCTTCCAGGTTGTTGTCGATGTCGAAGCGGCTGTAGTTCATCTGGAACACGCCGGCCCAGCGCGACACGTCGGTCGTGCTGCCGTCGACGAAGCCGTTGCCGAACACCGAGCCGTTGTCGAGCGACAGGTGCATCAGGCGCGTGTTCTGGCGGAACGTCCACGCCGGCGTCAGGTTTCGTTCGAACTGGTAGCCGACCGACCACTGCTTCTTGCGGTAGTAGTTGAAGTTCGGGTCGCCTTCGTAGACGTCCTTGTTGATTTGCCCGTTCGGGTTCGGCAGCACCGTGCCCACCGCCGGGACGAAGTTCGACGAGATGTCGCCCCAGTCCTGCAGGTACGTCGCGGACAGCGTCAGCGACGTATCCGCGTCCGGGCGCCAGCGGAACGACGGCGCGAGCGCGACGCGCTGGTCGTTGTTCGGACCGGTCAGCGCGTTGCCGTCGCGTGCGACGCCGACGAACCGGTACGCGTACTTGCCGTCCGGGTCGAGCTTGTCGCCGACGTCGATCATGAACTGCTTGCGCGCGTAGTTGCCGATTTGCACCCCGGCCTCGCGCACGCGCTCGCCGTCGGCGAGCTTGGTCTGCACGTCGATGATCGCGCCCGGGTCGCCCGCGCCGTACAGTACCGAGGTCGGCCCGCGCAGCACGCTGATGCTGTCGATCATGTACGGATCGACACGCCAGCTGGCGAGGTTGATCGTGTTCGGCACCTGCAGGCCGTTCACGTAGGCCGTCGGCGTAAAGCCGCGCAGCGCCGCATACCAGTCCGAACGGTTGTCCGAACCGTACGACGAGAAGCCCGGCACGTAGCGCAGCGCCGCGTTCACGTCGGTCGCGCCGGTCATCTCGATCTGCTGCGCGGTGACGACGTTGATCGTCTGCGGGATCTCGTTGATCGGCGTGTCGGTCTTGGTACCGGACCGGCTGCGCTTCGCGACGAGCCCGACCGTGCCGTCGCCGGCCGAGGCCGCGTTGACGGTGATCGCCGGCAGCGTGCCGTTCTGCGCGCTGGTCGACGAACCGGCCGCCGCGCCGTTCTGTGCACTGCTGGCCGACGCCGCGACGCCCGCGTTCACGGCCGGCGCCGTCTGGGCGTATGCGTGCCCTGCCGCCGCCGTACCGAACGCCACGCTCGCCGCGGCTGCGATCGCACGCAAACGCGTGCCTGTTGCCCACTCCATCTTTCTCTGCTCCACTTTTTTCATGCGGTCTCCGACCGCGCCTTTGTCAAAGAGCGAAAGCCATCCGGCCCGCGCTCACCCCGTTTTCCGGTCGTTTTTCGTGCATTGCCCGGGCCGCGCCTTCGTCATGGCCGGGCGCGATCCCGTCTTCGAGCGACGCGCAGATTTCGTCCGCGCGGCGCGCCAGTACCGACAGCAGCGTGTCGGACAATCCGTGGCTGTCTTCGCAGCAGCCTTGCAGGTAGATGCGCGGCGCGAAGTCCGCGGGCGTCGCGAGCAGGTAATCGCGCGTGACGTCGCCGCGCGTGAGCGCATCGCCGAGGTGCGGCGCCAGCCCTTCGAGCAAGGCCGAGTGCGTGTCGCGGCGGTAGCCGGTCGCGAGCACCAGCGCGTCGAAGCGCTCGACGCGGGTGGCGCCGCTCAACCGGTCGCGCAGCGTCAGCTCGATGCGGCCGTCGGCCGTGCGCACCGCGGCCTCGATCGCGCTGTTCGCAAGCAATGCATGGCGCGGCGTGCCGTCGATGCGCTGCAGGTACAGCATTTCGTAGATCTGCTCGATCAGCGGCCGGTCGACCACCGCGTAGTTGGTGTCGCGGTAGCGCTCGAGCAATGCGCGGCGCGCGTCGTGCGGCTGCGCATAGACGACGTCGGTGAACTCGGGACTGAAGATCTCGTTGACGAACGGGCTGTCGTCGGCCGGCTTCAGCGCGCCGGCACGCATCACGAGGCTCGCGTCGACATGCGGGAAGCGGCGCGCGAGGTCGATGAACACCTCGGCCGCGCTCTGCCCCGCGCCGATCACCGCGACGCGGCGGCGCTCGCCGTCGGGCGATGCGACGAGTCGGTCGATGTCGGTCAGGTACGACGACGAATGGATCACGCGGTCGCGGCCGAGCGCGGCGAACGCGTCCGGAATCGCGGGCGTGCCGCCGACGCCGACCGACAGCGCGCGCGTGACGCGCTGGCGCTCGTGGCCCGCCGCGTCGCGCGACAGCACGCGCAGCGCGTCGATCTTCGCGCCGTCGCCACGTACCGGCTCGATCGCCAGCACGGTCTCGCTGTAGTGCACGCGGTCGTCGAATGCGTCGGCGACCCAGCTCAGGTAGTCGTGGAATTCGACGCGGGTCGGATAGAAGTTCTTCAGGTTGACGAATTCGTTCAGCCGGCCGCGCTCGAACAGGTAGTTGATGAACGTGTAGCGGCTTTTCGGATCGCGCATCGTGACGAGATCCTTCAGAAACGAAATCTGCATCCGGCAGTCGTCGAGCAGCATCCCGCGATGCCAGCCGAATTCCGGCTGGCGCTCGACGAAGCAATGGGCGAACGTGCGCGCGCCGCTGCGCTCCGCGAGGCGCACGGCCAGCGCCAGATTCGACGGCCCGAAGCCGACGCCGATCAGGTCGAATACGGTTTCTCTCTGCATGTCTCAGCTCCCTTGTCGGTGAATCCGGCCCGTCAGACGTGACGGCCGGAGAAGAACGTCTCGCGCAGCGTGCGCATCCACAGCGGCTGCGCGTCGGCCAGCGCGAGACGGCGCTGCCGCGCGAAGCCATGCCGCGCGAGATGGTCGGCAACCCGCGCGTGGCCGGCCGGAACGGCACAGCCGACCGCTTCGGTACGCGGGTCGTCGAGAAACAGGTAATGCACGACGGACGGCAACCAGCCGGCCACGCAATGCGGGCCGCGCCAGCGCGACTCGCCGACCAGCATCCGCAGCCCGCGGTCGTAGTCGCGCGCCGCGACGTGCGGCGCGAGCGCGTCTTCCTTCAGCCAGAACGCTTCGAAATACGCGAACGGCTCGCCGTCGAAACAGCCGACGAGCGGCGTCACGTGCGGATCGGCGTCGAGGGCGGCGCCTCGCGCGCCGTCCGTGCCGCGGGGCGCGGGGTGCGCACCCGGCC